>DATING010000954.1:0-8892 GCA_035474555.1 Longimicrobium sp.
GTCCGTCTGCGCCGGTTGTGGAGGTGGCGCTCCCGATGCTCACCGATGCGCCGGCGATGACAGCTCCGGCGGCGGCTCGTACGATGCCGGACACGGTCGCGGTTGGTTGCGGTGTCAGCACCACGTCGTGGGCGTTGGCCCCGGCAGTCAGGCGTACGCTCTCCGACCGCGGATCGAAGCCCGGAGCGCTCGCACTGATCGTCGCGCTGCCAACCGGCAGATTCGCGAGCTCGAATCGTCCGTCTGCGCCGGTTGTGGAGGTGGCGCTCCCGATGCTCACCGATGCGCCTTCGACGACCGCTCCGGTGGCGGCTCGTACAGCACCGGACAGGGTCGCAACCGGCGTTGGGCCGCCAGGGTCACTCCCACCGCACGCGGCAACGAGAGACGTTGCCAAGGCGATTGCGAACATGGGGATGGATGTCCATGTCTTCATGGGCGTGTGCTGAGGCAAAGGGTGCGGAGTGTATCGGGCGTGTCAGGGATGGAGAGACGACGCGATCCAGGCACGAGAGGAGCGCTTGGCCTGACCGCTCGATTTCAGATAATACTCACCGTCCCGAACGGCTCGTCTCCGTCCTCATGCTCCTGTAGACACGCCACCGCCGCGCACCCCCCTATCCGCCACGGACGCGCCGGCCGTCTGGCGTGTTGCCGGAAAGCAACGTGGGCGGCACTCCGATGCCACCATGAAAACCGGCCCGCGGCATCATCACCGCGGGGCCGGTCTAATTCCGCCGATCCGCCGTCGATCCCTCGTCGGCCGCTACGCCGCGGAGGTCGCGGGGTGTCGGATGGGCTCGGCGCGGGCGCTGCCTTGAGGATCGCCTTCTTCACCTCGCATCGTCAACGAACCAAGTGACCATCCGCGCACCGATGAGATCGCCGACACCGTCACGCGTCAGCGGATCACCCTCCGCTGTGCGGGGGCCCATGCCCGATATCGGGCCGGTCTCGCGGCCCGACGATCAGGCTCCACTGCAGGGCGCCATCCCTCGGGATTCGGCTGCGACCCTCAGAAGCCGTGCTCCGCGACCCGCCGCAGGAACTCCGCTTCGACGATCTTTCCCTCGGGGGTGCCGGAGAACATATCCGCGCTCAAGCCAAGGGTCTCCGTACTTCCGTCCTGATGGTACCGGTAGAGCCGGGCGTTCGTCATTCGGTGGCGGGCGTACACGTCCATGTACACCTCATCGTTGCGCCCGAATCGATACTGGATATTCCACCCATGGCTGTTCTCGACGCGGCCCGATCCTGACGCTTCCGCGCCTTCGGGCAGCTCCAGGCCCCAGTTCTTGAACTCCGCGGCAAACGCCGCACGGATTGCTGGCTCAGTCACATCCATCCCTTTCCCGAATGTCAGGACATCCTTCGCGTAGCAGGCACTGCATCCGGTCCGCGCGCGTGCCGGTACAATCGCGGTGGATCCTCCCGCACCATCATGCCGCTCCACGGACGCTCATCCTGCAGAGGGAGGGTGCAGACTGCGGGCCCAGAAGTCACGAATCACGCGGGTGTAGCGTCTCTGTGTGGCTCAAGCCCGCCGGAGCTCGATGTGAAACTAGACACCGGCCCCCGGCTACGCCCCCGACCGGTCGGCGTACCAGCCCAACCCGCAGCACCTCGAACAGATCCGTCCACTGCCGTCGGGGTTCTGATGGGCGTATCCACAACCCGTGCACCACTCGCACTCCGCTGCACCTTCGGGAGGGGACGGGAGTAGCTGCGCTACCGCCGGATAACGGTGTGCACCAAGCACCAGCCAACCCCACCGCTCAGGTGCGATTGCTTCCCGCCAGATTTCCCTCGGCTCTTCAGGGAGACCCCAATTCTCGATCTCGTTGACCCAGACGCTTCCGTCAGGGCGCAGGAAGCCAGCCGAGCCGATCGTGGCGCAGAGGAGCATGCCACCCGCGGTACGCGCCCACTCCGCAAAGCTGGGGTTCTGGCGTACGAGCGTGCTTTGCTGCTCCGCGTAGAGCTCTTGGATCCAGTTCTCACCCATCCTGCGCTCCAGTGCATAGCAAGCCGCCGAACACCCCAAGGGTCAGGGGTGCCGCCACGCAAGACTTTCGTCCGCCCGATAGCATGGACGGCCCCGTATCCACTGCAGCCGAAGGTTAGGCCGCGCTTCTGGTGTGATGGGAAGGCGACCCGCGTCTACAGGCGTTCAGATGAAAGACGCATCTGGGTCATCGGTGTGCCGAATCCACCGCTCCACGCCGCGGGGTTCGATGCTCGATCCTCACGGCGTGGTCTGGGTGCCCGGACACGCTCCGCGCCCACTCCTCCAGGCGCTGCCTCGCCACGCCAGGGATGCCCGGGCCGCTGTAGATCGTGAACGTCGGCAGGGAGTCACACTGCCCGGCGCCGCAGCGGAAGTGCTTGACGCCGACGGCGACGATCCTGGAAGGGCACTGGATGACCGCAGCCGCCTGTTCCAGGTCACAGCTGTGTGCACGACACGCCGACCCTATCACGAGGCCGCCGGACAGCCGCTCGAGCTCGTTCGGGGGGCCTCCCAATCCCGCCAGCGCCTGCTCGGAGACACGCCCGTTCGCCCAATAGAGGTCGGCACGCTCTCCGCCGAAATAGCCGTCGAGCGCCTCTTCGAACCCGGGCGTCCAAACGACCTGGTTCATATTGGTGCGCGCGCAGAAATCAGCTCCACGTGCGGGGCCGCACGCCGCCAACGCGCCCACGAGGAAGACGATCCGGACGATCATTGGGATCACGAAATGGCGAGGCGGGGGGGAGACGTACGACACAATCTGCTTGATCCATCTGATGATGCCTTCACTCGATCATCGCCGAGATCAACGACGTGGCAATGCTTGTCCAGCGGCCGGACGACACGAGGGTCGGGGGTGCGGGGGCCGGCGCGCAAACCTCTCCTCCGCCCGAAGGCATGCCCGGCCCCGCATCCCCTGCAGCCGATTGTTAGGCCGCAGGGGACGCCGTTGCCTTGGTGTCAGTGCCGTAGGATCAGGTACGCAAAAGGCCTATTCCGCTGCACGTCAGACAGAAGTATTCGCCCCCCTTCTGGGAGTACCCACCTTCGCCCAAATCGAGCTTCGTTGAGCACTTCCCACACAGCGTCGGCTCAAACGGCGGCGGGTTCTCAAGCTTTGCGAAGTTGTGTTCGTTCGTCCCATAGTAGACATACACCTCCGTCTCGAACGCGTCGCGGCACTCCTGGCACTCACGCCAATCGGCGGCGTGCTCCTCGTTGAAGTGGTATCCGCACAATGTGTAACGCCGGTGGTTTCGTGAGCAGCTGTTGCGCGCGAAGGAGAACATCCGATAGCTCCCCTCGTCATCGCAGATCCACTGGTCGCAGCACTCCGTTCTTGTCAGGTTCGATGTTTTGCCGCAGAGGCCACATCGTGGCTTGGCCCGACCCGCAGGCCCTGCGAGCGGCGCGCGGGGCTTCTTGGCGGCAGTCTTCTTCCCAGGCATAGCGTGTACGTGTGGCAGGATGATACCCGCAGCCGCCGCGGGAGGAATTACCTGCGGCTGCCGCGATGCTTGCCCCAGCGCCTAACGACACAAGGGTCAGGGGTGCGGGGCCGGCGCGAAAGACTTTCATCCACCCGAAAGCCTGCAAGGGCCGCATCCCCTGCAGCGGAATGGTTGGGCCGCAGGCGGCACCTTCCCGATGCTACCGCTCCGTCCGCTGTGGAAACGCGCGGAGTTGCGCTCGGAGGGCACTTGCGGCGCCACGGAGTGTGTCGGCATCCGCCGAAACGTCCAGGACCGCTGCCTGATCGTCCAGGTCAACTGCCCACGGTGGCCGAAGCTCGTACTGAAAGTACACGCGAAGGACGCGCCCACCGCCAGAGCCCTCCCGCAGTTGGAACCCGAGGCATGGCTCCAGAAATCTGACCTCTGCGTCCGCGGCTGCGCCGACCGCCACCGCATCAAGCCACTCTGCAAGGCGGGCGGCCTCGTACGTCAACAGGCAGGGATCGGTCGCGGTCCACGATCCGCGGGGGTGCCTGACCGCGGCTCGCACCCGGAGCCAGTTCGAGTCATAGGGCTCAGCCGCAAGCTCCGGGAACTGATAGCCGAGGAGCGTCAGGTCGCATGAGCCGTCGGGCCCAGCCAGATGCATGGATGTGCGATGGAGGTGGTTGCGGCCTAACGACACAAGGCGGAGGCCGAAGGATGAAGATCAGCCAACCCGCGTCGCCTGCAAACGGTGTTACGCGGGGCGGCCGGCACTGAGCAGCCAGCCCAGCAGCGCGCAATGGATCGCTACAGTCGCCCAGAAGACGAACTGGAACGTCGCTTTTCGCGTCTTGTGTCGGAAGCGATCTTGAGCGAGAAGTCCTCCGGGCCAGCCGCCGAGCAAGTCGATCAGGTGGAGTGTCCGTTCTCTCGTACGCATCCTGCCAGCTTGAGCCGCATTCTTGTCATGGCGGTATAGCACGAAGGCGATACAGCTCAGTGCGCCGTAGCCGATCGCGACCGCCGGCGCGATCAGCGCTCCAGCCCATCCCGCGACCAGGGCGCCGAGGGCCACAGTGGCAGCCGCTGTTCGCCATCCCGCCCGACCGGACTGCCTGTTGTTCACCATCGAGACTGTTAGCCGGTCGTTGAGGGGTAGCGTAACGGACAAGGGTCAGGGGTGCGGGGCCAGCGCGCAAGGCTATCGTTGGCGAAAGTGGACCCGCGATGAACACACGACCACCGCAGGAGAGATCACCTGCGGCGGTCGCGATGCCTGCCCAGCGGCCTAACACCACGTGCAGCCGCGCAGGGGTGCGCGGATGCTTGAGCATACACAGTAGCCAGGGCCCGGCGTCGGTTGCAACGCCTGGTTAGGCGGCGGACCGTCCATGCAAAGCCAAGGTCCGCGAAATCCAACAATCAAAGCGCGAATCACCGCCACGCCTGCCATGTGCCCCGCACCACAACTGACCGTCCACCGGAGACCACCGCGCACGCGATCGTGCCGCTGATGCGTCGGCCAGTCGCGTCGCCGATGCCGGCGTAGTTGCAGTTGTCCAACGTGAAACGCACCTCGGCACCTACCAGTGTGCCGCTCCCGGTCCCGTCGCCCGATGCGTCCGTGACCTGCCCCTCCACGGCACATTGTCCCGTCTGTCGATAGCCGACACCCACCGCGTTTCCGGCGGCGTTGAAGTTGTAGGCACCCTGGTTCACGCAGTGCAGTGCAGCGCCCGGCTGCCCGATCGTTTCATTGTACGACCACATCCCGTTCACCCAGGGTGCGCTCGCCTGGGTGGGGAGCTGGGTCGCCGGGGCATGTCGTCTGTGCCGCGCCAGCAGCCGGTCCCACGCGCGCACTGTCTGCGTGGCTTCCTGTGGGCAGCGCGCCGCACGGGCCTGCGGGATGTAGCGAAGCATGCCCGTGCGGTTCGAGGGCGACACTCCGTACGTCCAGCACATCACGTTATAGAAGCGCTGCTCGTCGATGCCGTGCTCGTCCGCGAACGCCGACTGGTTCACCACCCGGTAGCCACCTACGGACGGTCCTGCACGCTCCATCCAGTACTGCGCGGCCCACATCGCGTGCAGCGGGAACTGGCTGCCCATCACGTACGCGGCGAACTGGTCGACTGCGTCCTCCTCGCGCCCAGTGGTGGGCAGGTCCAGTTCGGCGATCAGCGCGTGCCCCACTTCGTGGTACAGGATGAAGGAGGTTGCCCCCACCACGGCTGCTTCCAACGTTGGCGCGTCCAACCGTTGTGCCCGGAAGCGGTCAATGATGTCGCGGACGATCTCGTAGCACATCACGATCTCATGTGCTTGGGGATGATAGAACGCATTCACCTGCCCACACTCCGCGCCTGTTACGGTGACTGGGCGCGGAAGGGTGACGAAGCCGTTCATCGCAGCAGAGATGTTCTGGAGGAGCTGCGTCTGGTCCAGGTACCGCCGTATCGGTGCTAGCCCAGCCACGTCACGGGTTGGGTTCAGCATGCGGGTTTGGAAACCGCCCTGCGCGCGAGCGGGGGCTGCACTGGCAGATAGGAAGAACAGAACGACGGCTGCGACTTTGTTGAGAGACATGGCGGGATTGATGAAGGATGAGGATAGTGAACGAGATACGACTTGGCCGGACCAAACCGTGGTTCCGCCGACCGCGACCGCATCAAGCCACTCTGCAAGGCGGGCGGCCTCGTACGTCAACAGGCAGGGATCGGTCGCGGTCCACGATCCGCGGGGGTGCCTGACCGTGGCTCCGGGAACTGATAGCCGAGGAGCGTCAGGTCGCATGAGCCGTCGGGCCCAGCCAGATGCATGGATGTGCGATGGAGGTGGTTGAGGACGAACTGTAATCAGGGCGCCTCGTCCGCTGCAGCGACTGGTTCGGCGGCGTTAGCCGATGCCGGGATGTAGTTGCTCCCACCGTCCGCGTTCGGATCTATGGGAGGTGCTTGACGCCAACGACCTCGGTGGTACCGACCAATGATGTACAACGCGCCCAGAGGGAGTGATACCGACAGCACCCACGGGGCATACACGCTTGGACGTAAGAAGCCCGCACCAAGGAGCTGGAAATTGATCAGGTTGAACAAAGAGTGGCCGCTGGTCCACTCTAGACTCCACTTGCCCACACCAACCACACAGGCGAGCACCCACAGCCACCGACGGCGAAGCGGCATGCGGAAGACCAGCGCGGCTGCGTAGATCATGAGGAGCGGCACCAGCAGGGACAGCCCTAACACCACGTAGTGCGCCAGCGACCTGCCGGAGAGGCGGAATGCATGGGTGCGCTGCAGCGGTTCGGGGATCTGGGTCACCGAGACGCCCTCGACGATGCGACGACCGCCCTCGGTCCGCGACGCCACGTGAGCCACCGCCCACCCGCCCGCGAGGCGCAGCTGGTAGGTGATGCTGCGGCGTTCGGTGCCGTTGAAGTTCATCCCCTGGTAGCCGATGACTTCTACCCCTTCGATGCGGCGCCTGCCGATGGCCGTCACCATGGCGCGCATCTGCTCGTCCGTCTGTGCCGTGCGTAGCGACGGGTCCAAGTCCCGCTCCAGATCCATCGTGCTCCCGCGGGCGAGCGCCTCAATCTGGGCCCGAGCGTACGCGTCTTCTGCGTCTGGAACCATCCGCTCGATCATGGCCGAAGAGGGCGCCGAGCACGCGCTGCCTCCGAGGAGCAGGATGGCAAACGTGAAAAAGCGGACAGATTGCTGAAACCGAGACCACATGAGGGAGAGAGAGAGAGAGAGAGAGGAAGGTGACAAGCCGCCGAACGACACAAGAGTCAGGGGTGCGGGGCCGGCGCGCAAGACTCTCCTCGCCCGAAAGCATGCAAGGCGCCGCATCCCCTGCAGCCGATTGTTAGGCGACGGGCATCCGCTACACCCACCGGACACATTGGACAGGGTGCAAACGGCCGGCATACTATCGTAAAGACTTGTTTTTTCATGAGTTCGCACGCCCCACTAGAATGGGTACGGCATGCCTATTGCCCGCCTGCGTCGCATCTTCAACCGGAGTATGTAGCAATGGCCGATCAAGGAAGCGGATACAAGCACAGCGCCAGCGATAAGAAGCTCGACCAGGCCGCCGTAGCAGCGGACGGCCAACGCAACCAAGCTGATGCTTCATCAGGCGCAGGCCACGACCCGCGCGAAATCAGCAAGCACGACGATGCCGGAAAGGACCGCCTGTTTGAGGACCGCGAACAGCACGACCCCGCGGAGCGAGCCAGCGAAAAGGGCCGACTCGCCAAGGATGTTGATCGTCACGATCATTCCGAGCCCAACCACAGTGTCGACGACGGGGGAAGCAGCGCCGATGCCCAGATCGTAGGCTAAGCGCGCCCTTTATCGCGATTGGGCAGGACGTTCATACCATGAAAACGAGGTCACTCTTCCCGCTGGGAAAGTGACCTCGTTCTGCTTTATTGATCGCAGGCGTCGCGCGGCGGACGCTCGCACCCGATTCGATTGGGGGGCGCGTGACTCATGTGAGCCCCTAACGGCACAAGGGCCAGGGTGCGGGGCCGGCGCGCAAGACTTCCCTACGTCCGAAAGCATGCAAGGCCCCGCATCCCCTGCAGCCGATTGTTAGGCCGCAGCCCTGTGACGGCGACTGGTCTGCTGCGGGCCCGGCTATTCATCGGTCTCTCGAAGAGCCACCACATCGATCCGGATCAATCAAGACGAGGACTTGCCTCACCTCGAAACAGGCTCAGGTGGTGAATGCCCGCTTTTGGCTTGTTTCAGCGCGAGAAGCCCTGCGTAGAGTTCCAAAACTCGATGGATGTCGTCGCGTGTATCGCCGTCCCACGACTCCACGGCGTTCAACTCTGAACGGAGCGCACCCATTCGCTCGTGAATCACGTTGACTTTGTCTGGACCACACTCCGCGCAGCGATCACCTTCCAGCGGTCACGCGGAATCGATTCCCACGGCGCGAGATCCGCCTTCGCACGCACCAGAATCTCCTGGAGTTTGCTCATGGGGCGACCTGACGAGACAAGCCGAGGGTGGGCCCGCGTGCGAACCGGAAGACGGTCCGAAGCCGAGGTTGAGGCGAGCTCCCGCCGGGGGTCGATCGAGGAATGCGGACCGACGGTCCACGCACGGCAACAACGACAGAGCTCCCCTGCGGCTGCCGCGATGCTTGCCCAGCGGCCTAACGACACAAGGGTCAGGGGTGCGGGGCCGGCGTGCAAGCCTGTCGGCGGCGAAAGCATGGACGGCCCCGCATCCCCGGCAGCCGATCGTTAGGCGGCAGGCTCCCACTCGGTGGTGGAGCAGGCGCTTTCGCGGGCGCGCACCGTGAAGTCGGGGTTCAAGAATAGAGAGTACTGAAGAATCGGGTGGGAGGGGGGCTCGCGCCCCCCGTCCCCCCACACCACCGGACGTACGGGTCCGTATCCGGCGATTCCTCTCAGTGTTG
>DATING010000955.1:0-5396 GCA_035474555.1 Longimicrobium sp.
CGCCGTCGCCGCGCTGCCTTCGTGCGCGTGGTGACGGGTCCGAAACCTGCCGGACCTGCGTCCACCTGAAGGCACCGGAGCCCCCGTCGGAGATCCCATGCGGCTGCTGACGCTGAAATCGGTACTCGTCGCCACGGACCTGGACGAGTCTTCTCCATCCGCCCTCCGGACCGCCGTCCGCCTGGCGGCACTGGCGGGGGCCAGGCTCCACCTGGTGCACGTCGCGGATCGGCCGGTTCCCGGAGACGAGGCGCGGCTGAGGGAGCTGTTCCAAAGGACCGCGCCCGAGGCTCCCCGGCCGGAGAGCGCGCAGGTCGTCCATGGCGTGCCGGCACGACAGGCGATCGTGGACCGGGCCGCGAGCGTCGATGCGGACGTGGTGGTCCTCGGGCCCCACCGGCGCGCCACCGGCCAGGCGGGAGCGCTGGGGAGCACGGCGGCGAGCGTCGTCCGTACGGCCCCGTGCCCCTGCCTCGTCACGGCCACGGAGCTGCGCCTGCCCCTGGAGCGGATCCTCGCCGCGATCGATTTGTCGGAGGCGGGCGGCGGGGTGCTGTCCGTCGCCCTGTCGTGGGCGTCGGCATTGCGCCCGCGGGAGGGGAGGGCACGGCTGACGGCGCTGCACGTGACCGCGAATCCCGGCGAGGACGACGCGCAGCGGGTGCGCGACGAGGTCCAGCGGGCCCGCGCGCGTGCCCGGGGAGCTGCCTTCGTGGAGATCGACGAGCGGCTGGGCCCCGGCTCCGATCCGGCCGGGGAGATCCTGCGGCACGCCGTCGCGGACGCCGCCGATCTGCTGGTGGTCGGAACCCGTGGCGTGGACCCGGTCCCGGGCCTGGGCAGCGTGTCGGCGGCCGTCGCGCGGGCCACGCCGTGCCCGTTGCTGCTGGTGCCGCCGGCGATCTGGATGGATCAGGACCCCAGGGGCGTCTGAGCGCGTCACGCTTGCCGGGATGCCCCGGCGGCCGGGCTCCGCGTGATCCATTGGCCGCGTGGCGCTCGCCATCCCGCGGTCGTGTGATCGTCCCGCGCGGATGGACGCAAGGCGCCGCGGTATTCGTCGTTGTGGCGCCCTGTCGCTTGCAGCGAAGGCCTACCGTTCGGCGATGATCTCCACGACGCGCACCTCCGCGGCTGCGATGTTCTTCCGGATCCCGCGGGCGAACGCGCGTGCGTTGTCCACCCCATCGTACAGGATCACCGCGTGCAGGGTGCCGGGCGCGTCCACATCGCGTGCCCAGTAGCCGTGGTGAAAGCCGGTGCTGCCGCTCACGACCGACACCATGTGCTCCAGCTGGCGCTCGTCGATGCTGGACGGGTCCATCTCCATGCGGCTGATCAATGCGAACATCAGGTCTCCGGTGATCGGGTTCGTGCGCGCGGTCTGGCGTGGGCAGGCCGCCTCCCGATACACGACGAATGAGGGCCATGCCGATCGACCGTGAGAAGCGGGCGGATCGTGGCCCATCGGCAGCGCTACGGCGTCGGCCGGGACCGCTGAACGCTCCACGGCGGTGTCAGCCCGGGCTCGTGGCGCGGCGACGTTCGCGGAGTGGACCGATGATTGAATCACGCGGCGCCGGCGCTCCCCGAAACCTGGGAGACCGGAGCGGTCCCGTACGGGCCGCGCGCTTCCGCAACCAGCCGAGGATCACGTGGCGATTCATCCGCAGGCGGGCCGTCCCGTCCCCGCAGACCTGCTCGTGGACGTACCCGGGCTGCTCACGGCGTACGGCGCTCCCGCGGGGGAGCCCGGGCCGGTGGCGTTCGGCACCTCGGGGCACCGCGGCACTTCGCTGGACGCCAGCTTCAACGAACCGCACATCCTGGCCATCTGCCAAGCCGTCGCCGAGCACCGCCAGGCGGCCGGGATCGACGGGCCGTTGTTCCTGGGCCGCGACACGCACGCGCTGTCGGAGCCGGCGTTCGAGACGGCGCTGGAGGTGTTCGCGGCCAACGGCGTGCGGGTGGTGGTGGACGACTTCTCGCCGTGGACGCCGACGCCGGTCATCTCGCACGCGATCCTGCACTACAACGCGGGCCGCGACGGCGGGCTGGCGGATGGCGTGATCATCACCCCGTCGCACAATCCGCCGGAGGACGGCGGCATCAAGTACAATCCCCCGCACGGCGGACCGGCGGGGGCGGAGATCACCGCCGCGGTGCAGGCGCGCGCCAACGAGCTGATGGCGGCGGTGTGCAGGGACGTCCGCCGCACCGTTTCGGTCGGCGACGCAGTTTCGCGGTGGAACCTGGCGCACACGTACGTGGCCGCCCTGGCGGAGGTGCTGGACCTGCGGGCCGTGGCGGAGTCGGGCGTGCGGATCGGGGTCGATCCGCTCGGCGGCTCCTCGGTCGCCTACTGGGAGCGGATCGCGGAAGCGTACCGGCTGGATCTGGAGGTGGTGAACCGCACCGTGGATCCCGCGTTCGGCTTCATGCGGCTGGACCACGACGGAAAGGTGCGGATGGACTGCTCGTCCCCGTACGCGATGGCCGGACTGGTGGAGTTGGGGACGGGGTTCGGCGTGGCGTTCGGCAGCGACCCGGATGCGGACCGGCACGGCATCGTCACGCCGGCGGGAGGGCTGATGAATCCCAACCACTTCCTGGCCGTGGCCATCGACTACCTGTTCCGCAACCGGCCCGGGTGGGGCGCGGAGAGCGGCGTGGGCAAGACGCTGGTCTCCAGCTCCATGATCGACCGCGTGGCGGCGGAGCTGGGCCGCCGGCTGGTGGAGGTGCCGGTGGGCTTCAAGTGGTTCGTGGACGGGCTGACGGACGGGACCGTGGCGTTCGCCGGGGAGGAGAGCGCCGGCGCCACGTTCCTGCGTATGGACGGGCGGCCCTGGACCACGGACAAGGACGGCATCCTCCTGGGCCTGCTGGCGGCGGAGATCACCGCGCGCACGGGGCGAGACCCGGCCGCGCTCTACACGGGGCTGGAGGCGCGTTTCGGCCGTCCGGTGTACGCCCGCATCGACGTGCCCGCCACCGCGCCGGAGAAAGCCGTGCTGGGGCGCCTTTCCCCCGCGGACGTGCGCGCCACGACGCTGGCGGGCGAGCCCATCGTGGACCGCCTCACGGCCGCGCCGGGCAACGGCGCGGCAATCGGGGGGCTGAAGATCACCACGGAAAACGGGTGGTTTGCGGCGCGCCCCTCCGGCACCGAATCGCTCTACAAGATCTACGCGGAGAGCTTTCGCGGCCCCGAGCACCTGGCGCTGATCCAGGAGGAGGCCCGCGGCATCGTGGCCCAGGCGCTCGGTCGCGCGGGCGAATGAATCGGGAATGTCAGGAGCTCTACCCGCGTTTGGTTCCCGAGTCTTTTGCGCCGTACGCACCCGGCTGAATGGACTTCGAAGCGCCTCATTGGCCCCAGGGATCTGCTGTCCCGTGCTCGACGGCAGCGGCCGTGAGCCCGATCCTGCCCGCACCGGGTCTTTCCATCCAGAGGGTGTTCAAGATTCTACTTCTGTTCGCGTGTTGGTGCAGGATACTGCCGAGGGGCGGCGACTTTGCCTCAGTCAACCCATGCGACGAACTCGGGCTGGGGTTCGGCCGCGTGTCCCCGGAGGTTGCGACTCTGCCTCGACATCCTTGATGGGGGCGCGACGCTCCGCCGGTAACGCGTTGATGCTCTCGGCGAGCCGCGCAGCGATGTCGAGCAACTCTGGATCAACAGCCGACTGGTTCCGGCGGCTGAGCGCTTCGTCAGCGAGAAAAACGGCCCATGAGGCCGGTGCCCATTCTGTTTGCATTCCCTCGATCAACTTGATTGCCATCCCAAGTTCCTTCTCTGCTAGCCCAAGATTAGCGAGGTTTTGCTCGGGTAGCGGTTTTCCTGGATACGCACGGATATCCCGCGGGCTACGAAGGATCTCCATCAGAAGCGCGTCACCTTGCTGAACCACCATGCAGAGATAATCCCGTGAAGGGAGAGCAAGAACGCCGACGGCGGCCCTGCGGGTATGCCGTAGAGCCTCGCGAAAGAGAGCATATCCCTTACTACTGCGAGCATTTAGAGGACCTAAGTAGTGGGGGTAAGCTAAATACGAGATTTCAATCTCCTCAAGGCTGATGAACCCGATGATTTCAATCCACGGAGATTGATGGTCCCCGCTTGCTACTGTTCGCAGTTCGGCAGCGGCTGCGCTTGTGCTGTCCACTGGTGATGTGATGAACAGTTCAACTGGGATATGCACGAGACCAAAGCGGATGCTTGACCAGACACTTAGTTTCGGCGTGGTAACTGCCCCTCCCCATGCCTGCTCACCTAGATCTGCGTTTACGCTGGCGAGCGTGTGCGCGACAGCTGCTAAGTATCGGGACAGGACCCGGTTCGGCAACTGGTCCGCAGGCAACTCCAGAAGGCGGAGAGGCTCGAGTACCGCTTCTATTGTCCGACGCCCGCTTTCCAGTGGACTAGGCGAGCCGGTGCTTGTCATGGCTGCGTGGCCGAGAAGGAGCTTTGTCGTTGCGTCGGTTCTATCGTACAACCACGGCGCAGCATCCAAGATCCCTCTCATATACTGCTCAAGCTCACTGGCTTCGGAAGCAACCTGATCTGTAATAGCTTGATCCGCTGCTCTAGCCTCTCCCTCACCGTTTCCCAGCCAACTAGCCCGGATGCCAAGAATCTCAGCAGCGGCGAGTTGCCATTCGAGGCGCGGGACCACCTCGTCGTTGAGGTAACTCGCAAGCGATGGCAACGAGGACCCGCGTATGCCGCGGGTTTTCATCTCTTCAGTGAACTGGCTTTTAGTGCCGCCCCACCATTGAAGAGCTGAGGCGAGGCGTCTCCCGAAGGTTTCCAATTTCTTCCCCCCTTCCAAGCGCAGAAAGCATCAGGTGCTGTAAAGAAAGCTATGTATCCATAAAGATACTTGTCAACCATGGTGCTTCCTTGTAGGTTTCCTTTGTGGGTAGAAAGTTTGTTTTGTTTAGCTTCTGACCAAGGGTTGTCATCCCGTGAGTCGCCTACGTAAACCAGGCAAGGCAGTTGTTGATCTGCCGCTGAATCCCTCGGCGTCCCTAAAGGCGGAGGAACTCGCGCGCAGCTATTCGGATAGGCTCGTCGCAGAAGCGAAGCTGGTGGCGTGGCGCACCGGTGCCGAACACGTGTCCGCGACTCATATGGAGCGTGCCTTTCATGCGATGCAGGCGGAAGCACCCTCGAGCTGGGTGGAGGCGGGAAAAGTTCTAGGGGGAGCGGTATTTGGTATTGGTGTAACGCTCTTCCCGTTGGCGCTTGAAAGAGAACCGATCAACATACTGCTCGCGACGTGTGGGGCGCTGGCTGGAGCGGTGGGTCTTGCTTTGATGGTGTGGGCTGTATCCCGACGATAAGGCGGGGCGTTAGAGGAGGTGCAGCTGGGTCCGTCCGCCAAGCTATA
>DATING010000956.1:0-4469 GCA_035474555.1 Longimicrobium sp.
TCGCCGCTGGCGGAGGCCGTGTTCCGCCAGCAGGTGGCCCAGCGCGGCCTCCAGGACCGCTTCGAGATCGATTCCGCCGGCACCAGCGGCTACCACGACGGCGCCCCGCCGGACCGGCGCAGCACGGAGACAGCGCGCCGCCGCGGGGTGGAGCTCACGGGCCGCAGCCGCCGGGTGCTGCCGGACGACCTGCGGCGATTCGACTACGTGATCTCCATGGACGCGGAGAACGAGGCCGCGCTGCGCGACCTGCTGGCCGGCAGCGGCGGCGCGGCGCGCGTGCACCGGCTGCGCGAGTGGGACCCGCGACCCGACGGCGGCGACGTGCCGGACCCGTACTACGGCGGCCCGCGCGGCTTCGACGACGTGCACGACATCGTGGAGCGCGCGTCGGCGGGGTTCCTGGAGCACGTGGTGCAGGCACACGGGCTGGACGCGGCATGATCCCGGACGCATTGCGCAGCGCGGTGGAGGCGCGGCTGGGACCGGTGCGCCGCGCCTCGGGGGTGAGCGGCGGATGCATCAGCCACGGGGTGCGGATGGAGCTTGCCGGCGGCGCCGTGTTCCTGAAGCACAACCACCGCGCGCCCTCCGGCCTGTTTGCCGCGGAGGCGCGCGGGCTGGAGGCCCTGGCGGACGCGGCGGTGAACCTCGTCGTCCCCCGGCCGCTGGCGTGGGCCGAGGCGGAGGACGGCGCGCCGGCGTGGATCGCGCTGGAGTGGCTGGAGCCCGCCGCCCGGCCGCGCGGGTTCGCGGAGCGGCTGGGGCACGGGCTGGCCGTGCTGCACCGCGCGCGGCGCACGGAGCGGTGGGGGTGGATGGAGGACAACTTCATCGCCAACCTGCCGCAGGAGAACGAGGCGGCGGGGTCGTGGGCGGAGTTCTGGCGGACGCGGCGTCTGGAGCCGCAGCTGGCCCGCGCGCGGGCGGCCGGACGGATGCCGGGGCGCGAGGCGGACTGGGCGCGGCTGTGGGACCGGCTGCCGGAAACGCTGGCGGCGGCGGAGCAGGACGGGCCGTCGCTGCTGCACGGCGACCTGTGGGCCGGCAACGTGCTGGCGGCGGCCGGCGGCCCGGCCCTCATCGACCCCGCCGTGTACCGCGGGCATCGCGAGGTGGACCTGGCCATGACGGAGATGTTCGGCGGGTTCGGCGACGGGTTCTACGCGGCGTATCGAGAGGCGTGGCCGCTGCTTCCCGGCTACGCCACCCGCCGCGCCGTGTACCAGCTGTGGTACCTGCTGGTGCACGTGAACCTGTTCGGCGGCGACTACGTCCGGCAGACGGCGGGCGTGCTTCAGGAGGCGCTGATTTTGTAGGGGATGGACGGATCGAGGACGGGGATCGCGAGAGGGGGAGATCGGGCGCGGAGGGAGAGTCCGAGGCGCCCCCACCGCTCGCTTAGGCTCGCACCTCCCCCAAAAACCCCTGGGGGAGGTTGGACGCGGATCGAGGCGGAAAGGCTGATGCTCTGCACGGGCGGAGCGCCACTCGCCGGCCCCTCCCCGCGCAAACTGCGCGCGGAGAAGGGAGACCTGATGATCCGCGCACGGACGTCTTCCGAGCCCCGCCCTCGCCGGTGGCCGGCGGGCGCGCTCGGCACGCCGCCCATCCCAACCCTCCCCCAGGGTTTTTTGGGGGAGGGTGGGCGAGTAATGCGAGCCCGGGTGGGGGCGCCCCGGGCTCCGAGCATGGGCACGAATCCCATCCACCCCCTCCTCCCCCGATCCGCATCCATCCATGCTCCTGTCCACCTTCTACGACGCACAGCTCGAGATCCGCTGCCCGTGCTGCGGCGGGCGGGCGCTGTGGGAGGAGCCGTTCGCGTTCCGGAGCGCGAAGAAGGTCCCGGAGGCGGAGCGCGCGCGAATGGTGCGCTGGGGCGGATGGCTGGTGCTCGAAAAGTTTCCCTCCGTCATCCGCTGGACCCCGCCCCGGCACGGAGCCGGCTATTGGTATCACGGGATGGGCGTCGTCCGTTGCTGGACGTGCTACGCCGTGGTCCTGCATTGCCTGCGGTGGCCGGAGGACGCGCTGTTCCAGTGGAGCGTGCGCGGGGTGACGCTGTACGCCTGGGACGCGGAGCACGCGCGGGTGCTGCTGCACTACATCGGCGCCACGCTGCGCGATCCCACCCTGTACGGCGAATGGTATCGCAAGGGATTGCAGCGGCTGCCCACGGGAGTGATGAAGGGCCACGCGCGCGAGCGGCTGGCCGGGCAGATCGCGGCAACGCTGCGGGCCCATGGCCTCCCGCTCGGGCCGCCGCCGCGCGCCTCCCCCGCCCCTGCGAAATGACGCCGCCGGGCTGGATATCCGGGCGCAGACGAGGCTAGATTGCGAACGTGGCAGACGGATTGCGAAACAAGCCCGTGTTACGTCCCCGGCACCCGATCAGCCCCCACGTGCACGACATCGTTTCCGGCACCCGTCCCGACGTTCCCGCGGAGGCCCCGGCGCACGAGCGCGGACGGGGCCTGTCCGCCGTGGGCCCCGTCCGGGTCATGCTCCGCGCCACGGAGCGGGCCATGTACCGCGCCACGGACGCCGTCCAGGTGCCCGGCAACAGCGCCCGGCTGCTGGCCAGCGGCCGCGATGCGTTCCGCGCGTGGCTGGACGCCATCGAGGGCGCGCAGCAGTACGTGCACCTGGAAAACTACATCATCCGCGACGACAACATCGGCCGCAGGTTCCGCGAGGCGCTGTGCGAGCGCGCGCAGTCCGGCGTAAAGGTGCGGGTGCTGTACGACTGGGTGGGATGCTGGGCCACGCCGCGCCGCTTCTGGAAGCCGTTCCGCGACGCGGGGGTAGAGCTTCGCGCCTTTGCGCCGCCGTCGCTGAGCGATCCCCTGAACCTCATCCGCCGCGACCATCGCAAGGTGGTGGCGGTGGACGGCAGCTGGGCCTCGGTATCGGGGATGTGCATCGGCGACGAGTGGGCGGGCGATCCGGACGCCGGCATCCCCGCCTGGCGCGACACGGGCGTGGAGTTCCGCGGGCCCGTGGCGGCCGTCATCGACCGCGCGTTCTGCAAGACGTGGGCGGTGATGGGCGGCCACCTGCCCCCGGACGAGATCCCGGAGCCGGCCGACATCACCCCGCGCGGCAACGTGTCCGTGCGCGTGGTGGAGGGCGAGCCGGGACGGTCGCGCATCTACCGCCTGTCGCAGTTCGTGGCCGTGGGGGTGGAGCGGCGGCTGTGGATCACGGACCCCTACTTCGTGCTGCCGCCGGCCATGACGGAGGCGCTGGCCAGCGCGGCGCGCGACGGGGTGGACGTGCGCGTGCTGGTGCCGGCGTACAACAACTGGCCCATCGTGGGGGGCATGTCGCGCGCGGGCTACCGGCCGCTGCTGGACGCGGGGGTGCGCCTGTTCGAGTGGGAAGGCCCCATGATCCACGCCAAGACGGCGGTGGCGGACGGGTTCTGGGCGCGGGTGGGGAGCAGCAACCTGAACCTGGCGTCGCTGCTGGGGAACTGGGAGCTGGACGTGGCCGTCACGGACCTGAGCTTCGCGGCGGAGATGGAGGCGCTCTTTCTGCGCGACGCGGAGTCGTCCGTGGAGGTGTCGCTGGTGAGCAGCACCCGTGTGCCGGGGATGGGCATCAAGGAGCGCCGCTCCGTGGAGCGCGTGCTGGCCGAGCGCCCGGCGGACAACGAGGGCTCCGCCACGCGCACGGCGGCGCGCGAGGCACGCCAACGCTCGTTCCGCGGCACGGAAGTCAGCCGCTACCTGGGCCGGCTGGCCCGCGCGGCCTCTGTGCTGGCGCGGGCGCTCTTCGGCCAGCGCACCATCGGCCGCGAGGACACGGGGTGGGTGAGCGTGTGGGGGGTGATCCTGCTGGGGTTCGGCGTGCTGGCCATCCTGTTTCCACGCGTCGCGGTGCTCCCGGAGGCCCTCCTGTTCCTGGTGCTGGGCATCGCCACCTTCGTCCGCGTCTTCACCCACCGCGAGGAGCCACCGGACGGGGGTGCGGTGGAGGATCTCACGGAGTGACGGGCGTCCGCGCGGCGGATGTACGGCCGATGCGGGATACGGGGCGGGGGATGCGGGGATGCGGGATCGTGGACGTTCGGGAGTCGTGCAGGGTAACTCGGCCCTCGCCCCAGGCGGTTGAAACCGCGGCTGGAACGTCACGAAGTCCGCCTGCGCGGACTGCACGGGAAAGCTCGCGCGGTTGCTCCCGACGGGTGAGTTGCCGGACATCGTCGTGCGGATGGAGCACGGATCATCCGCCCTTCCGCAGGGTGATCGCATCGATCGCCCGCCCTGCCCAGCTCACATCTTGTCCCAGTCCCAGATCGCGTACGCGTCCGCCTGCGGCAGCCTGTGGCCGCAGAGCTTCAGGGTGAGGAGGATGTTGCCGCGGTGGTGGCTCTCGTGGCTGATCAGGTACGCCAGCGACGTCATCAACCCCTTCTTGAAGCCGCGCTTCCTGGTCTCGCCCGCGGCGGCGAGGCGAAAGAT
>DATING010000957.1:0-2507 GCA_035474555.1 Longimicrobium sp.
CGCTGACCAGGCGGACTTCTACAACGTCGTCGTCCGCGGATGGACGGAGGTGGAGCCGCTGGAGCTGCTGGCGGCGGCGCAGGAGGTGGAGCGGGCGCTGGGGCGCCGGCGCAGCTTCGCCAACGGGCCGCGGACCATGGACGTGGACCTGCTGGCGTACGGCGACCGGGTGATGCGGACGGAGGACCTCACGCTGCCGCACCCGCGGCTGCACCTGCGCGGATTCGTGCTGCATCCGCTGGCGGAGGTGGCGCCGGAGTGGCGGCATCCCGTGCTCGGGCGCACGGCGCGGGAGTTGCTTTCGTCTGCTACGGCGCTGGAGCGCGTCGAACCCCTTGGCCCGCTCCCCCGGCTTGCCCCGGTGCGCCCGTCCGGCTAAGCTCCCCATCCGGCCCGGACGCGTCCCTTTCCGCAGGTACGCATGCCCCGGCCCCACGACTTTACCGTCGGCGTAGAAGAAGAGTACCAGCTGCTGGACGCGCGCACGGGCGACCTGCGCAGCCGCGCACGGTACGTGATCGCCGGCGACTGGGCGGACGCCCTCAAGGCGGAGATGCAGGAGCACACCGTCGAGGTGGAGACGGGCGTGTGCGAAGCAACCACCTGCATACGCGACGACCTGGCCCGGCTGCGCTTTACGGCGGCCGTGGCGGCGGAGGCGCAGGGGCTGCGCATCGCGGCGGCGGGAACGCACCCGCGCAGCGCGGCGGCGGGGCACGAGTTCAACCCCGCGCCCGTGTACCAGGAGCTGCGCGAGGAGTACCGCCGGCTGGCGGAGTCGCAGGCCATCTTCGGGATGCACGTGCACGTGGGCGTGCCCAAGGGAACGGACCGCGCACAGGTGGCGAACGTCGTTCGCCTGCACCTGCCCGTGCTGCTGGCGCTCACGGCGTCGTCACCGTACTTCGAGGGGAGCGACACGGGGCACGCCTCGTATCGTTCCGTCCTGTGGCGCCGCTGGCCCCGCACGGGCGCCCCGCCGCGCTTTCGTGACGACGCGGAGTACGCCGCCCTGGTGCGCTGGCTGGTGCAGGCGGGGCGCATCGACGGCCCCGGCCGCCTGTACTGGGACCTGCGCCCCCACCACGTGTATCCCACGGTGGAGATCCGCATCGCGGACTGCACGCCCCGGCTGGACGACGCCATCGCCGTGGCGGCCCTGGCCCGGTGCATCGTGGCGGGGACGGTGGAGGGGGTGCTGGACGACACGCCGCTCCCCGACGCGCTGGTGCAGACGCTGCTGAGCGACAACGCGTGGCGGGCCAGCCGCTACGGCGACCAGGCGCTGCTTGCGGACATGGAATCGGCCGGGGCGCGCACCATCACGGCGGGAGACGCGGCGCTGCGGCTGGCGGAGCGATTGGCGCCCCTGGCGGCGGAGCTGGGGGAGACGGAGTCGCTGGCGCACCTGCCCGTGCTGCTGGAGCGGGGCTGCGCGGCGGTCGCCATCCGGCAGCGGGCGGCGGAGATGGAGGGAGACCTGGGGCGCGTGGCGCTCTGGCTGGCGGATGAAACGGTGGTAGGCGCGGGAATGGACCGCCGCGCGCAGCTACGACTACAGGAAACCGTATGAGCACGCCCCACAGGGTGAAGGTTGCGCTTCCCGAGGCCAATTCGCGCGGGTACGAGGTGCTGGTGGGGAGCGGGCTGTTCGGGAACCTGGCCTCGATCCTTTCCCGCTTCTGCCCTGCCCACCGCTACGCCGTGGTCACGGACGACCACGTGGCGGAGCTGTACGCCGTGCGGCTGTCCCGCATGCTGCACGGGGCCGGCTACCGCACGGACGTGTTCGCCTTTACGTCCGGCGAGGAGCAGAAGAGCCGCGAGACGTGGGCGCTGGTGAGCGACGCCATGCTGGAGGCGGGGTGCGGCCGCGACACGGCCCTGATCGCCTTTGGCGGCGGCGTGCCGGGCGACCTGGGCGGCTTCGTGGCGGCCACGTACATGCGCGGCCTGCCGCTGGTGCAGGTGCCCACGTCGCTGCTGGCCATGATCGACGCGTCCGTGGGCGGCAAGACGGGAGTGGACACCCCGGGGGGAAAGAACCTGGTGGGCGCGTTCCACCAGCCGCACTGCGTGATCATCGATCCCGAGCTGCTGCAGACGCTGCCGGACGTGCACCTGCGCGCGGGGATGGCCGAGGCGGTCAAGCACGGCGCCATCGCCGACGCGGAGTACCTGGAGTGGATCGAGCAGGACGCGGAGCGGCTGCTGGCGGGCGATCCGCAGTCGCTGGCGCGGCTCATCGTGCGGTCGGTGGAGATCAAGGCGGAGATCGTGGCGCGCGACGAAAAGGAGAGCGGACCGCGCAAGCTGCTGAACTTTGGCCACACGATCGCGCACGCCATCGAGGCCATGAGCGGGTACTCCATGCTGCACGGCGAGGCGGTGGCCGTGGGGATGGTGGAGGAGGCGCGCATCGGCGAGCGCTCGGGGGTCACGGCGGCGGGGACGTCCGCGCGCCTGCGCAGGGTGCTGACCCGGCTGGGGCTGCCCACGTCGCTCCC
>DATING010000958.1:0-2871 GCA_035474555.1 Longimicrobium sp.
AGGCGCTGGATCCGCTCCAGCAGCTCGGGGGAGAGCGCCACCGGGACCGACGCGCCCCGGTGCGTCTGCACCGGCGGGCGGGGATGGTCGGTGGGCAGCTCCAGCAGCTCCGGCGCGTCCGACAGCCGCTCCCGCCAGTACGCCAGCTGCCGGTCCAGCACTTCACCCGCCAGCTGCTCGCGCTGCCACACGGCGTAGTCGGCGTACTGCACCGCCAGCTCGGGCAGCGGCGAGTCCCCGCCCTCGCCGTACGCCGCGTACAGCGCCGACAGCTCCCCGAAGAGTACCCCCGTGCTCCACCCGTCGCTGACGATGTGGTGCAGGGTGAGCAGCAGCACGTGCTCCTCCGCGCCCAGCCGCAGCAGCGCCGCGCGGAAGAGCGGGCCGGCGGCCAGGTCGAACGGCCGTGCCGCCTCTTCCCCGGCCCGGCCCCGGACCGCCGCCTCGCGATCCGCCTCGCTCAATCCCGACAGGTCCTCCACCGGCAGGGTGAACCCGCCGAAGGGCGCCACCACCTGCACCGGCGAACTGTCCACCTCGGCGAAGACCGTCCGCAGCGCCTCGTGGCGCCGGACGATCTCGCCCAGACTCCGCTCCAGCGCCCGCTCGTCCAGCGCGCCCGCCAGGCGCAGCGCGGCGGGGATGTTGTAGGTGGCGCTCCCCGGCTCCATGCGGTCCAGGAACCAGAGCCGCTCCTGCGCGAACGACAGCGGCAGGGGCTGCGTGCGATCGACCGGCACCACGGGCGGCAGCGCCGGCAGCTCCGCGCGGCGCAGCTCCTCCACGCGAACGCCCAGCTCCCCCACCGTGGGGCCCTCGAACAGCGCCCGCAGCGGCAGCTCCACGCCGAAGACCTCGCGAATCCGGGACACCACGCGGGTGGCCAGCAGCGAGTGCCCGCCCAGGTCGAAGAAGCTTTCCTCCACCCCCACGCGCTCCAGGCGCAGCACCTCCGCCCAGATCCCCGCCAGCACCTCCTCCACCGGGCTGCGCGGCGCCACGTACGCCTCCTCCGCTGACGCAAGCTCCGGTACCGGCAGTGCCTTGCGGTCCAGCTTGCCGTTGGCCGTCAGCGGGAGCGCGTCCAGGAGGACGAAGGCAGACGGGACCATGTACTCCGGCAGGCCCTGGCGCAGGTGGGCGCGCAGCGCGTCGGTCTCCACGGCACCCACCACGTACGCCACCAGCCGCCTGTCTCCCGGCACGTCCTCCCGCGCCAGGACGACGGCCTCGCGCACCTCCGGGTGCTCGGCCAGGCGCACCTCGATCTCACCCAGCTCGATCCGGAAGCCCCGGATCTTCACCTGCTCGTCCAGGCGGCCCAGGTACTCCAGCGTCCCGTCCGCCATCCACCGCACCCGGTCGCCGGTGCGGTACAGCCGGCCGGAGGCGAACGGGTCGTCCACGAAGCGCTCGGCGGTCAGCTCCGGGCGATTCAGGTACCCGCGCGCCACCCCCGCGCCGCCCACGTACAGCTCGCCCGGCACGCCGATCGGCACCGGCCGCCGCGCCGGGTCCAGCACGTACAGCCGCAGGTCGGGGATCGCCCGCCCGATGGGGCTGCCCGATCCGCCGAAGACGTCCTCGCGGCCCAGCGGCCGGTAGGTCACGTGCACGGTGGTCTCGGTGATCCCGTACATGTTCACCAGCCGCGGCGTGTCGATCCCGCGGCGCTCCACCCACTCGCGGAGCGAGGCCGGCTCCAGCGCCTCGCCGCCGAAGACCACCACGCGCAGGGCCAGATTCCCGCCCCGCTCCGCGTCCACCCGCATGAATTGGCGGAACGCCGAGGGCGTCTGGTTGAGCACCGTCACCCCTTCGTGCCGCACCAGCGCGTGGAACGCCTCGGGGTCACGGCTCACGTCCGCCGGGACCACCACCCCGCGGCCGCCGTACAGCAGCGCGCCCCACAGCTCCCAGACCGAGAAGTCGAAGGCGTACGAGTGGAAGAGCGTCCACACGTCGTCCGGCCCGAAGCCGAACCAGGCATCGGTGGCCGCGAAGAGCCGCGCCGCGTTGCGGTGCTCGATCAGCGCTCCCTTGGGCGCGCCGGTGGATCCGGACGTGTAGATGACGTACGCCAGGCTCCCGGGCCCGGCACCGCTCTCCGGGTTCTCCGCGCTCTCCGCCGCGATCTCCTCCGCCGCCCGGTCCATGCTCACCACCTCCACGCCCTCCCGAGCCGGCAACGCGCCGCGCAGCGCCTCGCGCGTGAGCAGCACGGGGGTAGCGGAGTCGGCCAGGATGAACGCCAGCCGCTCGGCCGGGTAGCCGGGGTCCAGCGGCACGTAGGCGCCGCCCGCCTTCAGCACGGCCAGGACGGAGACGACCATCTCCAGGCTCCGCTCCAGGCAGATCCCCACCCGCACCTCCGGGCCGACGCCCAGGCGGACGAGGTAGCGAGCCAGCCGGTTCGCGCGCTCGTTCAGCTCGCCGTACGTGAGCGACTCCTCCTGGAAGCGCACGGCCGCCGCCCCCGGCGTGCGCGCCGCCTGCGCCTGGAACAACTCGTGGATGCACCGGTCCGCCGGGTACTCCGCGTCCGTGCGGTTCCACTCCTCCACCACGATGCGGCGCTCCGCCTCCGGGAGCACGTCGATGCTCCCGACCGCCCGCCCGGCAGAGACTTCCAGCGCCTCGGCCAGCCGCTCCAGCGCCGTGTGCATCATCCGGCACACCTGCTCCGCCTCCGCCGGGGCCGCCACCTGCGCCAGGAGCGAGAACGCCTCCCCCGAGTCGTTCACCGAGAGCATCACGGGGTAGTTCGTCCGCTCCTGTGCGCGAATTCCCCGCACCCCCTCCCTCGGCTGCCCCGCCTCCTGCGACCCCCCCCTCCCGCCGCTGTAGCGATAGTTCAGCAGCGAGGTGAAC
>DATING010000959.1:0-7163 GCA_035474555.1 Longimicrobium sp.
GGGGAAGAAGTTCCCATGGATCGCGCTCGATCGCTTGCTCAGACGGAGCGGTCACCTACTCGACCGGCTATGGTCCGTGGCCGCTGCACCGGATACAATACGGCGACCGGGCCCGCTGTACACCGACCAGCGAAGTGGAACCTCCGAGATGGTTGAGGCGGTTGAGAACCTGCGCATCCGAGCGACGGCGCAACTCGAGACGGATCGTCGATCGGAGCTCGGCCAGTTCATGACCCCGGCGCCCGTCGCGGGTCTCATCGCCGGGATGATCACCGGGGAGGGGGAACACGTTCGGATCCTGGAGCCAGGCGCCGGCGTGGGATCCCTGGTCGCCGCCGCGGTCGCGGAGCTGTGCGCCCGTCCCCGCCGGCCGCGCCGGATCAGCGTCACGGCGTACGAGCTCGATGCCCAGCTCCTTGCTCACCTGCCAGAGACCTTCGAGCACTGCCGCGCGCTCTGTGCCGGCGCGGGTGTCGAGTTCGAGAGTGAAGCGATCCACGGCGACTTCATCGAACGCGCCGTCGAGCTGCTGGACGGGGAGCATGGCCTCTTTGGAGGGACCGGGCGGTCCCAGTACGACCTGGTCATCACCAATCCGCCCTACAAGAAGCTCCACACGGAATCCACGCACCGCAAGCTCCTGCGTCGGGTGGGGATCGAAACCAGCAACCTGTACACGGCCTTCCTCGGCCTCGCGGTGAAGCTGCTCCGTGACGGCGGGGAGATGGTCGCGATCACCCCCCGCTCCTTTTGCAACGGACCGTATTTTCGTCCGTTCCGCGAGTTCCTGCTCCATGAAACGGTGGTCAACCGGGTCCACCTGTTCGAATCCCGCAAGACGGCGTTCAAAGACGACGCCGTCCTGCAGGAGAACGTCATCTTCCGGGTCACCCGCGGGGGCGAGCCCGGACCCGTTCTCATCACCCTGGGCGCGGCCGCGCCGGACGCGGTGAGCTCCGAGCGCATCATCCGCTACGACCAGCTGGTCTGGCCCGGGGACCCGCAGCGCTTCATCCACATCGTACCGTCGGACGCCGGGCAAGAGGTCGCAGACCGGATGCGTCGGTTCGCCTGTTCGCTCGAGGACCTGGGGATCGACGTGTCGACCGGCCGGGTGGTGGATTTCCGGGCGAAGGCGCAGCTGCGAAAGGATCCCGAGGACGGGGCTGCGCCTCTGATCTACCCGACGCACTTCAGCCGCGGTTTCATTCGCTGGCCGATCGACGGCGGGCGTAAACCCAACGCGCTGCACGTGGACAGCTACACCCGATCGCAGCTGGTTCCGATGGGTACCTACGTCCTGGTGAAGCGCTTTTCCGCAAAGGAGGAGCGCCGGCGGATCGTGGCTACGATCTTCGATCCCGGACGGATTCGCGGGGGTGCCGAGGGGGTTGGTTTCGAGAACAAGCTGAACTACTTCCACCAGGACGGCGAGGGGCTCGATCCGCAACTGGCCATGGGGCTGAGCGTGTTCCTGAACTCGACCCTGGTGGACCTGTTCTTCCGCCAGTTCTCCGGGCACACGCAGGTGAACGCAACCGACCTCCGCATGCTGGCCTACCCCAGCGTGCAAGAGCTGCTCGCGCTGGGTGCGGCCGTGGGACCGGAGTTCCCGGACCAGGAAGGGATCGACGAGATCATGCAGCGCGAACTGCTGGCCCAAACCTCTCCCGGGGATGCCTGACGACAATCAGCTGCGCCTGGCGCAAGCCATCGAGGTGCTGGATCATCTCGGCTTGCCCAGGGCCCAGCGAAACGACCGTTCCGCGTACACGCTGCTCGCCCTGCTCGACCTTCCTCCTGACCGCCCGTGGGCGCAGGCGCAGAATCCCCCGGTAGGGGTCCACGCGATGATGGAGTGGATCGACGACCACTTCGGGCACAGGTACGCGGAGAACTCCCGGGAGAGCATCCGGCGCTCCACCCTTCACCAGTTCGAGCAGGCCGCGGTCGTCGTGCGGAATCCGGACGATCCCGCCCGGGCGGTGAATTCACCGAAAAACGTCTATCAGCTCGACGGGGCGGTCCTCGAGCTCCTGAGAACCTACGGGAGCCCCAGCTGGCCGGCGAAGCTCCAGGCGTACCTCACGGACGTCGAAACGCTCCGGGCGCGGTACGCCCAGGCACGTGAGCGCAACGTCCTGCCGGTGGAAGTCGCCCCCGGGCTGGTCGTCGCCCTCACCAGGGGTGGGCAGAACCCGCTGATCAAGCAGATTGCCGAGGAGTTCATCCCCCAGTTCATCCGCGGTCCCAGGATTCTGTACATCGGTGACGCCGGCGCGAAGACGGGGCATTTTGATGTGGCTGCCCTGGAGGCGCTCGGGCTGGTCTTCGATACGCACGGCCCCATGCCCGACCTGATCGTCCATGATGGGGAGAGGGATTGGCTCGTTCTCGTGGAGGCGGTTACCTCTCACGGGCCGGTCAGCCCGAGCCGCATGCTGGAGCTGAAGGAGCTGTTTGCGGAAGCCCGGCCCGGGCTGGTGTTCGTCACGGCCTTTCCGGACCGGAGAACCTTTGGCAAGCACCTGCCGGAGATCGCGTGGGAGACGGAAGTGTGGATCGCGGAGGATCCCACCCACATGATCCACTTCGACGGCGAGCGCTTTCTCGGGCCGTACGGTGAGTCGCATGGGTGAGGGTGGGGTGGACGAGCCCGCGATGCGCCCCGGGCCGGCGCGTGCCGGGGATGCAGGGCCGGCAGCGCCGGATGCGCCGTGGGGTCCCCACGCGGTGCAATCCTCGCCGGAAGGGTGGATCATCCTGCCCGTGAGCGACGAGATCATTCACCAGGCGCAGCAGATCCGCGCACGCCGCGATGCCCAGTACACGAACATCTTCCGGGAAGCAGCCACGGATCTACGCTGGGTCGGTGAGATCGGGGAGCTCTGCTTCTACTACTGGCTGCGGGAACACGCCCCGGGCAACGGACGGTGGATCCGGGAGCAAGCGGCGGGAAAGCCGGATTTCATCATCCATGGCCAGGCCATCGGGATGAAGACCGTGAAGCGACAGGTCGCTTTTCGACGCGGCTACACAGCCCAGATCACCGCCAAGCATGCTCATGAGCCGGTCGAGCAGTTCTTCTTCGCGTCCTACGAGCAGCCGCGCAAACGACTGTGGTTGCTCGGTGGGATCACGCGTACCGCTTTCTTGAAGCACGCGCGGTACCATGCCGCGGGCGAGCAGGTGCATGCGCACTACCCCGTGAGAGACCAGCACGCGATCTACAACATCGTGGACGAACACCTGACGCCGCCGCTCCCGTGGCTGGCGGGGCTGCGGGAGAATGCTGCGGCCGGCGCGGGAAACTCGGAGGGGTAAACGCGCCGGGGCGCTCCGTCGCTGGAGCGCCCCGGCGGCCGGTCAGGATGGGACTGATCTTTCGCTGCCAATCTGCTACGACTCGTAGAGGGAACGGAGGAAACGGAGTATCCGTAGATGCAGTATTCCACTTCTTCCGTTCCCTCCGCGTGCGGAATGGCGTTCCGGGGTCCACTGGATAGGGAACGGGCCGTGTGCATCGGGATCCCGGCGCTGGATCACGCGGAGGACACGGAGCCAAAGGGAAAGGACGCGGAGAAAGAGGTTCTTCGTCGATTTGGTTGCAGCCATCGCGCGAGTTGTCATTCCGAGGGAGGCGCCGCGCGATGCTGACGTGTGCTGGATGTCTGTGCGCCGACCGAGGAATCTACCCGGCCGCCCTGGTGGCCCGCGTCGAGCAGGAACCCGCCCGCGCGATTCTTCCCTCGCGAGTGGCGCCCCCGGTGACACGGCCTGAACGGGCGAGTCCGTGAAGATGGGCGGAGCACGAGCGTGGGCGAGTAGATTCCTCGGTCGGCGCTGGAGATCCTGCACACGCGGAGATCCTGCGGGCGCCTCCCTCGGAATGACATCCTGGTGGCACTGGTGAGGTTCTGACTGCGCTGCAACAAAATCCGCGATGAACCGAGAAAGAGCTTTTCTCCGCGTCCTCTTCTTTGCTTCTCCGCGTCCTCCCCGTGATCGTTTTGTAGTGACGCACGAACCGAGTATCCGACCTCCTGCCAAAAGATAGACAAAACGGCGACCTTCTGGCGCATCGAGAGATACGTACGGCGCGTCGTGATGCCGCCGAGGGAAGGTGTCCTCGGGATTATGTGCTTTGAGGATCGGGCCCAGGAGCGTCATCCGTATGGCAGAGGAATTCCGAAAAATTCCACGGAGAGATTTCCGGAGAAAGTCCTAGCTTTATCTCGATCCAGGGTTACCTTGCTACGGCAAGCTGTAGCACGTTTGTGCACCCCGTCCATCCGTCCGCCCGCCAGCCCATCGGCGCCCAGTCTCGCCCGAAGTCCGTACCCGACCGTTCGCCCGCGACGCCGACTGCGTTGTCGCGGGCGCTTGCTTCCGGCTCCATCGCCGCGCCAATCGCCGGGACGTTTCCGCGCGCGGCGCACAGGATCACGCCTGCGTGTCCGCGGGGGACCGCTGATTCCGAGGCGCGGGCAGATCGACCTGCGCTTTTCATCCCCGCATGGGTCTCCGGGTCACCGAATGAGGAGTGCCGCATGACGCAGGAGAAGGTCCCCGCGGAAGGGGAGGCGCGCTTGGGGACGGACGCACGCGAGCCCAGGCGCGGAACGCTCAACGACAGCGTGGTGCTGCGGGACGGCACGACGCTGCTGGACTACGAGATCCTGCCGGCGCCCAATCCCCTGCAGGCCGGCGCACCGGCCACGCTCACGCTCGTGGTCTCCAACGGCACGCATGCGCTGGTCACCTGCACGGCCATCACCCTGACGCTGGCCGTGGGCACGAACGCAAAGGACCTGGTGGCGAGCGCGGAAGGGATCACCTCGCAGGCGCCCGCCGGATGGAGCGTGGCGCAGGGCGGCGGGACGTTCACCCTGATGCCCCAGACGCCCGGCGCGGGGCAGATCGGTGCGACGGGGCTCTCGTTCGTCTTCGGCGGCCTGGCCGTCAACGCGCAGGTGGGGACGACGGTCGTGACGATCGGCGAGGCGGCCTCGACCCCCTCGCAGCCGCCGCTGGAGCGCACGGGAACCATCGCGCTGCCCAAGTTCCCGGCGGAGTTCACCCTGGGCGACCTGACGGCGCACCCGCTGGAGGTGAGCGCGGGCGATGCCGTGACGCTGAACTGGAGCGGCGGCTCGCCGGCCACGTACCAGCTGGAGTTCAACCCCGGGAACGGCAGCCAGAGCGTGCCGGTGGGCAGCGCGGGGCCGTACGTGGCGAGCGGCCTGACCCGCTACCCGGAGGTGGTGTTCACCCTGGTGGTCTCGTACACCGTCCCTGGGCAGGACCAGCCGCTGGTGGCGCAGAAGCAGGCGATCGTCCAGGTGGACGCGGCGCTGCCGGCCGTGACCTCGTTCGGCGGGAGCGTGGGCGGCGGAGGGGTGACCCTCCACTGGGATTCGAGTGACGCCGACGCGTGCAGGCTGAACGCCCTGCCGACGCCGCTGAACCCGTCCGGGAGCATCCCGTCCGGGAACATCGGGCCCCTTCCCCCGGACCGGATCCGCTACAGCCTGGTGGCCGAATCGCTGCGCACGGGGACGAGCTCCGCGGCGTGGAACGTGGACCTGCACGTGTCGGTGACGCGGCAGCAGCCCCTGGCCGCTTCCGGTCCCCTGTTCGCAAAGTGGCTCATGGGTGCCGGAGGCGAGTCCACGCTCCTGGCCATCCTGTTGACCGGCACCCTGAGCACGTCCATCAACGTCGTGGACCGCGCTTCGCTGCGCATCACGGGCACACTGGCCTACTACGACATCCGGCCGGCCATGGCCCTGTCGCGCGACGGCACGCGGTTCTTTGCGTACACCGTGCACCAGGACTTCACCTCCTGGCTGGCCCTGGTCGCCGTTCCATCGCTGAAGGTGCTGGAGGTTCCCCGCCGGTTCGAAGCGGTGAGCGCCGCGTTCTCGCCGGACGGCGAGACGCTCTACGTAACGAGCGCGGGGCCGTCCGGAGTACACGTGCTTAACGAGGCGCTCGTGGAGCAGCGCTTCTTCCCCGTCCCGGACGTGGGGCCGTGCGCGGTTTCGGACGACGGGTCGCGCCTGTACATCGCCGGGGTGCGGAGTTTCGTCGTCGCCGACACCGCCACCGGCGCGATCCTGGGGCAGCCGGCCGTCGGAACCAGCGGCGGGGACATCCTCCTGGACGGTGCCCGCAACCGGGCATACGTCACCCGCACCGGGGAAGCAACCGGCAGCGTGATCGTCGTTGACCTGGCTGCCATGACCGTGGTGGGCGAGGTCGGCGTTGGCGTCATGCCGGGCCGCATCACCATGGGGCCAAGCGGTGGCGAGTTCTACGTTGCCGACCAGCTCGTGTCGTCCATCACCGTCGTCGACGCGGACGCGCTGGAGGTGATCACGGTTCTCGACCCCGGGTTCACCACCGACCTCGCGGGGGTGGCCATCGCGCCGGGGGCGCCGCTGACGCTGTACGCGCTCACGAGCTCCGAGAACCAGGTGCCGGTCGTCCACGTGCTCCAGGTGACCTCGTGAAGGCACGTTGCGGCGCGGACCACGCCACCACGCCGCCCGGGACGCAGCCCGGCCCGTCCCTTCCGCGAGGGGCTGACCGCCGGACCCCGCCGCCGCCGCACGCCCATCCACACATCCCATCCCGGATCCGTCATCGGGACCACCCGCGCAGGAGTGCCGCATGACGGAAATCAAGATCCCTCCGGGCGAGATCCCGCTGCTGGTGCAGGACGCGGGGCTGGTGACGGGGCTGCTGCGCTCCAGCGCCCCCGACCTGTACTTCGAGCTGGACTGGTTCGCGAACGCCGTCGCGGAGATCGAGGCGATCCCGTCGCGCCGCGGGCCCCTGCTCAAGCTGCTGCGCGACCTGCTGGGCAAGTCCGCCAAGGACACGCCCGCGGACCGCGCCTGGTACACCTTCCCGGTGGCCGGGGCGCCGTCGTACGTGTACGTGGTGCTGCCCCTGGACGACACCACGGGCCCCGCGTCCACCATCGGCATCGGCATCCAGCACGGCTTCACCTCGGGGCCGTTCAGCCTGCGGGCGTCGCTGTACGTGCCCCTGTTCGAGGTGCCGCTGGCCAGCCCGGTGGTGGTGACGGGGAGCGGCGCGCATCCCATCGAGCTGGCGCTGGACGTTCCCTTCGGGCAGACGGTCACGGCGGGCGG
>DATING010000960.1:0-8690 GCA_035474555.1 Longimicrobium sp.
ATCCCCGATCCCCGATCCCGATCCCGTTCCCGTTCCCGTTCCCGTTCCCGTTCCCGTTCCCGTTCCCGCCCTCATTCTCATACCGAATCCGAGAAAACAACAGTCTCACGCAGAGACGCGGAGACGCAGAGAGAAGAGAAAAGAAGAGGAGCGCGGCCTCTGGTCCTCTTTTCTCCCGTTGTTTTCTCTCCGCGCCTCTGCGTCTCTGCGTGAGGCCCATTCTTTTTACGGATTTGGTATCACAATCACTATCACACCGCCGCCGGACCAAGCTCCCGGGCCAGGTCCTGCAGGCGCATGCGGCGCTCCAGCAAGGGTGGATAGCCGCGATCGCGCTCCCACAGCCAGTTGCGCACGCTCTCGCCCACGCCGGGGGCCGCCGTCACGTCCTCCGGCTCGGGCCCGTAGACGAGCGAAAAGGCGCCGTTGTCCAGCAGGTCCGCCTCCAGCACGTCAAGCGCGCGCAGGCACTCCCGCAGGTCGTAGCCCGCTTCGGCGCACAGCCGCAGCGCGTACGCGTCGGCCTCCAGCTCCTCCTCGGGACCGTAGCGCCAGCGCATGGCGTCCAGGATGGCCGCCGCCACCACGGAGCCGGGGATGGAGGCGAATCGGTCGATCCACCGCTCCCGGGCCGCCACGTGGCCCAGCGCGTGGTGCGCCAGCTCGTGCGCCACGACGAACGCCACGGGATCGTCCGCCGTCACCCGCTCCACCAGCCGGCGAGACAGGTACACGTGGCGCCCGAAGGTGAACCCGGTCACCTCCGGGATCCACAGCACCACCACCCGCAGCCGCTCCGCCTCCGACACCCCGGCCTGCAGGCGCGCCTCCACCCGCTCCGCCCGCTCCCGCGCCCACCCCGACTTCTCCAGCACGTACGCATCCACCAGCCGGCCGTGCATCCACTCCGCCAGCCCTTCCGCGTCCAGCCGGTCCGGCAGGTCGGGCGAAGGGTCATCCACCGCCTCCGCCCGCGGGCGAAGCGCGTAGATCGAGCCGAAGAGGTAGAGGAAGCCCGCGATGAAGGCGACGATGAGGATCAATCGAATCATGCGTCCACACGGGTGCGGAGTGCCGCGCGGCGCCTACCCCAGGAGCGCGGCGGGGGGACGATAGATCCACCCCTCCAGTCCTACGGTTCCCGGCGGAGTTCGATTCAGACGGCCGGGCTGATCCAGGTCGTCGCGGCACTGCCACGCCACCAGGCAGGCGATGCAGGCGTCGCGCGCGTCCTCCAGCGTGCAGGCGATGGCCTCCAGCGCGGGATGATCGAACGAGAGCCAGGGGCGCAGCGCCGCCGGCCGCGCGCGCACCTCGCCGGGGCGGCTGGGCACGCGCGATCCCTTGATCCCCAGGTCCTTTACGGCGCCGGAGGGATACACCTCCACGATCGTCGTGGGCGCGCCGTCGCGGGGGCAGACGGGGAGGATGCTCACCTCGCCGCCGTCGCGGATCTCCCACAGAAAGCGCAGCCCCTCCACCGTCTGCCGGTACAGCCGCAGGTCCAGCGGGGCCAGCGCGCCCCCCGTGTCCGTGGCCCGCCCCGCCTTGCAGAACGGCATCAATCCCTCGCGCACCTCGTCCGGCGGACGGTCCGCGGCCCACGCCGCCACGCCGCGCCACGACCGCTCGCGCAGCCCCTGGATGGTCGCCACGGCCTCCGACGGCAGCCCGAAGGGAAAGTCCGCGCCCCACAGGATGGGCGTGCCCTCGTCCGCGCCCGTGTGCCGCCGCCATCCCTCGGTCACGAAGGCGGCCAGGTCGGCACGGAAGGGGTGCGGGCAGACGGAGAGAATGCACAGGCGGCCGTCGCGTTCCTCGCCGACGGCCGTCCACAGGTTGTCCAGCGGCTCCTTGGCGCCGCTGAAGTCGATGCCGCCGAAGTAGCGGAAGGTCACAGGTACGGGATCAGGGGGAGAAGAAAGGTCAGGCGCGCAGGTCGCGGGCCGCGCGGTCGATGCACATCGCCAGGTCGTCCACGCCGTCCGTGAGCGCCAGGAAGACGGGGCTGCCGTGGTGGGGCTGCACCTGCAGGCCGTTGCGGAACGGGCGGACGGCCCGCACGCGGCTCAGGGCCAGCGCGCTCTGCTGGCCGGAGCGCGCCACCAGCAGCAGCCGCCGCTCCGTCAGCACGAAGCGGCAGCCGCCCATGCGCTGGTAGCCGGACAGGTCCAGCTGCGTCTCCGGCGTGCCGTCCAGGAGCGTGCGCGGGTCCAGCAGGGGGCCGGGGAGGTCCGCCCCCGATCCGGCGGGGGCGGCGCCGGCGCCCGCGCGGAACAGCTCCACCGTGCGCGTGGCCAGGCACCGCTCGCCCGGCTCCAGCGGCTCCTCCGACGCGCAGGTCTCCAGCGGCTCCGTGCTCGTGCGGTGCAGCGCGCGCAGCCGCTCCAGCGCCGCGCGGGGCGACGCGCCCGCCGGCAGCGCGCGGACCCCGGCCCAGCGCAGCAGCTGGCCGAGCTCGTGCTCCTCGTAGTCCGCGAGCGCGCCCGTCGCGGCCGGCACCGGCGGCGCGTGGGAGATCGGATCGACACGGTAGGCTACGCGCGCTTCGGCAGACTCCGCGGCCGGTTCCGCGACAGGTTCGGGCGCGGTGGAATCCGCAGCGGGATGCGAGGTTCCGGCGGAGGCGCCCGGCGAATGAATTCGCGGCACCGAAGACGTGATGTCGGCCTGCGCCGACGGGTCCGGTGCCGCGGCCGTCGCGGACACGGGCGGAGATTCGTCCGCCGGCGCGGCGGGGATGCGATCCGCCGGGACGCGCGCCTCGTTCTCCGCGACGGCGTCCGGCAGCGCCTCGTGCAGCACGGAGAGGATGGGCGCGGGGGGGACGGCGCCACCCACGAGGCCGGCCTCCGCGCGCAACCGCCACACGCCGTCGTCGTCCAGGTCCAGCGCGCGCTCCAGGCAGATGAGCTCTCGCTCCTCGTCCGGGCTCAGCGCGCCGTCTGCCATGAAGTGCTGCAGGAAGGTGCGGTACAGGGCCAGCCCCTCCGTCCGCAGCGCCGCCGGCGTCACGCCGAAGCGGCCGGCCTCCGCGCGCACGGACACGGGGGTGACGGCGCACGCGCTCCCCGCCGCCACGATGCGGTGGTGGATGGCGGCCATGGCCTGCGTGGCGGGCGAGGGCCCGGCCGGTGCGGGCACGGGATCGGCGGCGCGGCGGGACGCGCTCCCGGCGGCCCGGGACGCGGCGGACGCGGGCGCCGCGGCCGAGTCGGGCTGCGGGGCGGGGGCGGCATCCGCGTCCACCGGCCGCGGCCAGAACTCGGGGACGATCCACAGCAGGTACGCCAGCGCCATCAGGTGCACCACCAGGAACGCCGTGCCGGCCCTCCACGGGGCACCCTGGGCCAGCGACATCCCCTCGCGCACGGCCATCAGCGTCAGGCACGCCACGGCCAGCATCCACCCCACCTTGAGAAAGCGGAGGAGGGGAAAGATGGCGGCCAGCGCCAGCACCAGCGGCACCAGCTCGTACAGGATCGAACGGGTGCCGCTGCCGTCGCGCAGGTCGTGCAGCACGAGCTGGCCCGCGCCGATGGCGATGAACAGCAGCCATCCCGCCAGGGCGCCGTCCAGCCAGTCGTTGCCCCGCTCTACGGAGCCCGGCGCGTGGTGCTGGTCGCGGTGCGACACGATGCGCTCAGCGAGGGGAAACGCCGCGGTACCACTCCACCACCTCGGGGCGGCGCTCGCGGTTCCAGTAGCTCTCCTGCCCCATCAGCGCCTCGATCTCCGCGATCTCCCGCGGCGCGCCGCTGGTCACCCGCTCCACCCCCCGCTCCGTGACGAAGTAGTCGTCCTCGATGCGCACGCCGATGTCGCGGTAGCGCTGCACGGCGGGGCGGATGCGCTCCATCATCGCCCGGTTGCGGGGCGTGTCGGGGAGGTAGTCCAGCACGTCGCCGCGCACGTAGATCCCTGGCTCGATGGTAAAGGCGCTCCCCGGCACGAAGCCGGTGGTGTACCCCGCGTCGGGATCGTGCACGTCCAGCCCAATGCCGTGCCCCAGCCCGTGCATGTAGAACAGCGCCAGCTGCGGGCACTCGCGCGTCCGTCCGCCCGGCCCCGCGCAGTCATACATCGCCATGGCGGATTCGATGAGCCCCAGCCGCGCCAGCCCCTCGCCGATGACGCCCGAGGCGACCTCGCCCAGCTGCCCCATCGTCCGCCCGGCACGCACCTCGCCCTCCGCCGCCTTCTGGGCCGCCAGCACGATCTCGTAGATGGCCCGCTGCTCGGGGGTGAAGCGGCCGTTCACGGGCACGGTGCGCGTGACGTCCGCCGTGTAGCCGTTGAAGGACGCGCCGATGTCCATCACCAGCATCTCCCCCGCCTGCATGTAGCGGTCGGCGCTGCGGTAGTGCAGGGTGGTGGAGTTGGGCCCCGACCCCACGATGCTGCCGAAGCCCGGACGCTCTGCCCCGTAGCGGCGAAAGGTGCCCTCGATGAGCGCGTGGATCTCGAACTCGTTCATCCCCGGCTCCACGGCGCGGGCGGCCTCCCGGTGCGCCAGCGTGGTGATGAAGACGGCGCGCCGCAGCATGTCGAGCTCCGCGGGGGTCTTGGTCTGCCGCAGGGCCAGCACCCGCCGCCCCAGGTCCACCACGCGGGTGATGGACGCGTTCCGCTGGCGCAGCCCCTGGATGACCTGCTGCTCCGGGCTCAGGATCCCGCGGGCGCGCTCCGGCGTGACCGTGTACAGCGTGGTCGCGCCGCGCAGCAGCGAGTCCAGCGCCGGCATCATCTCGTCCGCCTGGCGTGCGGGGATGCCCGTGCGGCGCGTGGCGCCCTCGGCCCCGAAGCGCATGCCGTCCCACACCTCGGTGCTGGGGTCGCGCGGCGCCACGAACAGGTGCTCGGTCACCTGCCCGCCGCGCCTGGCGATGACGAGCGCCGCCGCCGGCTCCGTGTAGCCCGTGAGGTAGCGGAAGTGGGACGACTGCGCGAACGGACCGGAGCCCTCGCCCTCGTCGCGCCCCATGACGAACAGCACGCCGTCTTCCATCTGCTCCGCCAGGGCGCGGCGCCGGGCGGCGAATTCCTCGCGGGCGATGGGCGCCGGGGCGGGCGTGGCCGGCACGGTCCAGCCGCGGTCCGCGCTCCCCTCCGGCGGTGCGACGGGACCCTGCGCGACGGCAGCGGCGGAGAACCAGGCCGCGGCCAGGGCGGCCAGGGCGGGCGGAGCGGACCGGGCGGCGGAGCGGGACAGGGCGCGCATGCGGGGCGGTTCCGGATGGAGGTGGATGCGGACCGGCGATCAGCCGGCCGTGACGCGCGTCTCCAGGGCCGTGGCGGTCTCCCACCCGGTGCCCGGATAGGTGTGCACCACGCGCAGGGTGTAGCTCCCCGCGGGAAGGCCGCGGATGGTGGCCGTGTACGGGATGGAGCCGATGGACTGGATGCACATGGCGTCCGGGTCCGCCGCGGCCGAGACGGTGACCGTCACGGTCTCGCCGGCGCGCTGCACGGCGCCGGTGAGGCGGTGGCAGGGCGTGGGCGTGCTCATGGTGCCGCGGACGACGGCGCCGCCGGCCGCGCCCTGCGCGCTGGCGGCCTGCTCGCCGCCGGCGGACGAGCCGCCCTGCGTCTGCGTGAGCTGCACCGTGACCTGCTGGGCGCCGCCCTGCGTAGGCGGGGCGGACGGGGGGCTCACGCTGTCGCCGCCGCCGGACGCGGACTGCGACGGCTGGGCGCAGGCGAACAGGAGCGGCAGCACCAGGGCCGCGGCGATCACGTTCCGCATTGCACGTTCTCCTTGAAAAGAGCGCACTCCGGGCGGCGCATATTGCCGTGCGCGCGCGCCGGGGCGCAAGTGTGGCGCGTTCCCCTGGACGGCAGGGAATAGGGAACAGGGAATAGGGAATAGCCTGCAACTGCGGGTTACGCCCCCACCTCTCCCGTGCACGAGACCGTCATTCCGAGGGAGCGCCCGACGGCACTCGCCCGCTGCACACCCTCCGCGCGCGACCGAGGAATCTGCTCCGCCGCCGCACGTACTCCGCCTCGCGACGGGGATCCGCCCCCCGCCCGACGATTTTGCGCGTACCCCACGGCACTCGCCCGCGCCGGACCCGTCGGCGAAGGCCGACATCACGTTCTCGGTGCCGCGATTTCAATCGCCGGGGCTCAGGCTCCGTCCCCGTGCACGTCCCGTCCCCGCCTGGATTGCACTTATCCGGCCCGCGCGCCGATTCCTGTCCGCACGACACTCGCGATGCCGCAAGAGCACCCGTCCGGCGCCGTCCCCCGCATCCGCCTCACGCGCCGTTCCACATCCGCCTCACCCGTCGGCCGGCATGCTGAATCCGCCGGGCATCCCTCCGCCGCTCGTCCCGCCGCCGAGGCCGAGCTGCTCCGCGAGCGCGGCGGGATCGTGCACGGGCATCTGGCAGGCCATGCGCTCGCAGACGTACGCCGTCGCCCGCCCGCCGATCATCGTGCGGTCGCGGAGAAGCGGGATCAGCGCCTCCACGTCGCCGTCTTCCTCCGGCCGGCGCAGGGCGGTAACGGCATTGGGTAGATACGCATGGGCGGCAACGCCCAGCAGCGCATCCGTATCCACCTCCCCCGGCGTGCCGACGATCGCGATCTCCATCGGGGTGGCGAGGTGGAAGTCGAGCGCGGAAAGCAGGTTGCCGAACCCGGCCGCCGCGCGCGCCGCCACCTCGCCCATCCCCTGCAGCACGCGGTCCGCCACGGCGCGGTACCGCTCCTCGCCCGTCAGCTCCGCCAGGCGAAGGAGCATCAGCACGGCGGAGGAAGTGCCGGAGGGCGTCGCGTTGTCCCACAGGTCGCGCGGGCGGACGACAAGCGCCTCCGCATCCGCCGCCGTGTCGTAGAACAATCCCTCGTCCTCGTCCCAGAAGCGCGCCAGCACCTCGTCCGCCAGGGCGCGCGCCTCGCGCAGCCACCGCGCGTCGAACGTGGCCTCGTACAGCGCGATCAACGCATCCGCCAGCAGCGCGTGGTCGTCCAGGAACGCGGGGATCTTGGCGCGGCCCTCCTTGTACGTGCGCATCAGCCGCCCGTCCACGCGCAGGCTGCCCAGCAGGAACTCCGCGCTGCGGATGGAGATCTGCCGGTACATCTCGTCCCCCGTGGCGCGGGCGGCGAGGGCGAACGCGTGCAGCATCATCGCGTTCCACGCCGTGAGCACCTTGTCGTCCAGCCCGGGCCACACGCGCTCCGCACGGGCCGCGTACAGCAGGGGCCGGGCGCGCGTGACGGCCGCCATCAGCCGCTCCGGCGTGACCCCCGCCTCCGCCGACGCGGATTCGACCGAGCGCCAGGCGTGCAGGATCGTCCGCCCCTCGAAGTTGCCCCCCGGCGTCACGCCCCACCACGCGCGGACGATGGCGCCGTCCTCCGGCCCCAGCACCGCGTCCAGCTGCTCCGGCGTCCACAGGTAGAAGCGGCCCTCCTCGCCCTCGCTGTCCGCGTCCAGGGCGGAGTAGAAGCCGCCCTCCGGCGACGTCATCTCGTTGATCACCCAGCGCAGCACGTCGTTCGCCACGGCGCGGTACTCCGGCGAGCCCGTCGCCTGCCAGGCGTGCAGGTAGACCTGCACGAGCAGGGCGTTGTCGTACAGCATCTTCTCGAAGTGCGGCACCAGCCAGTGCGCGTCCACGCTGTACCGCGCGAAGCCGCCGCCCAGGTGGTCGTACATGCCGCCGGACGCCATCCGCCGCAGCGTCACCTCCACGAAGCGCAGCGCGTCCGCGTCGCCCGTGCGCTTCCACGTGCGCAGGGCGAACTCCAGCGTGAGCGGCTGCGGGAACTTGGGCGCGCCGGCCAGCCCGCCCCAGTTGGGGTCGAAGCGCTGCGCCAGCGAGGCAAAGGCGCGGTCCAGCAGCGCCGGGGACAGCACGCCGGGGGGCGGGCGCAGGTCGGTACCCTCGCGCACGGCCTGCGTGAGCGCCTCCGCGCTCCCGTCCACGTCGCCGCGGCGGTTGACCCAGGCGTCGTTCACCCCCGCCAGCACCTGCTGGAACGAGGGCATGCCGTAGCGCGGCTCGGGCGGATAGTAGGTGCCGCCGTAGAACGGGGCGCCGTCCGGCGTCAGGAAGACGGTCATGGGCCATCCGCCGTGCCCCGTCATCTGCTGCACGGCGGCCATGTAGATGCTGTCGATGTCCGGCCGCTCCTCGCGGTCCACCTTTACGGGGACGAACCAGTCGTTCATCAGCCGCGCCGTCTCCGCGTCCTCGAACGACTCGTGCTCCATCACGTGGCACCAATGGCACGCCGAGTAGCCCACGGAAAGCAGGATGGGCTTGTCCTCGGCCCGCGCGCGCTCCAGCGCCTCCGGCCCCCACGGATACCAGTCGACGGGGTTGTCCCGGTGCTGCAACAGGTACGGACTGGTCTCGTTCGCCAGGCGGTTGGGCATCAGGTCGCGGCTTTGGTGGATGCAGACGGGCGCTGAGCCAGTGCCGGCGCGGCAAGGTGCGTACCCTGCTTCGGGCAGCTTCGCGCGGCAGGAGATGATGGGATGGGCCGATGCGGGAACTGGCGCGCGGTGGGGGATCGGGGACGTCGGCGGAGATCCGGACCCGGCGATTGAACCCGGATCCTGCGTGGAAAAAGCGAGCACCGCTTGGAAGTAGTAGAATGTGAGTCACTTCCGCCAAGAAGCAGACCACACTCTCCTTCACCCAAACGGTGCTCGCATGAAAGCTATCTCGCCT
>DATING010000961.1:0-7789 GCA_035474555.1 Longimicrobium sp.
AATCCATGCGCTGAGCCCCCTTTCCGCGGTGGAGGTGGACGGCGACCGCTTGCAACGATCATCGGCCACTTCTGCCGCGTCAACCGGGCGCCAGAACACGGTCACCTGCCGAACACGCCTGTCCGGGAGCAGACCCAAAAAGAACGCGCCCAACACACCCCATTCGGGTATGCCGGGCGCGCCATCGGAGCAGCGCGTGGGCTATCCTCCCGCCGCGTCGGAGAGGCTGTCTTCCATGCGCGTTTTGCGGCGAGCATTCTCCGCGTCCAACCGCATCTGGATGGCCCCCAGGATCCAGCTGTTCATGCTCGTCCGGGCGAGCCGGGCGGCGATGGACGCGCCGCGGTGAACCTCGGGCGACAGGCGCAGGACGAACTTGCCCGAGTATGGGCGCTGCGCTTCGACACCGGCTTCCCGGCATCCTTCGAGATAGCTGTCGACGCCCGCGCGGAAGTCGGCTTCAAGCTCTTCCACGTTCGTCCCCTCAAACGAGACGATGTCAGTGATGCCAATCACCCGTCCATGTAAGATGCGGTCTTCGGCATCGTATTCCACGGATCCGGTGTAGCCTCTGTACGTCATGCTCATGGCGTGATGGCAGCCTCGGTGAGTAGCGCCCGCACTTCGCGGATCTGATACCGCTTGGCCTCTTTCTGCGGGTGGGGCCGGTGAAAGTTCACTCGAAGCCCACTCAGTGTAACCTCGATCCGGGACCCGCTCCGTTCGCGGATGGTCGCACCCAGGTGCACCAGCATCCGCTCCACGTCGTCCCAGACGATGGTGGCGCTCACGGGATCGCGGAACACGGCTTCCAGCGTGCGGCGGTGACGCGTGCTCATGGATGGTACTATCCTGTAGTATCACCGGCAAGGGATCCGGCAGGGGTGCGCCGGATGGGATGCCGGTGAATACGGCGTCTACTTTGGAGGGACAAGGCACCGCCACAACACGGTCTGCTCCCGAACAGGTGTGTCCGGGAGCAGACGCGAAATGAACGCGCGTTACGGTCCCCGTTCGTTCATCTACTCCGACCAACGAGTAAATCGAGATTCCGCTTGCGCAGGGGCGTCGTGCAGCTCCAAGGCTGTGGAGGTGATACAGGGGCAGATCCATTGTCCACGTTGCACACACGGTGTCCGATCCGTATCGAAAACGGCTGTTTGCAGGCAACGGCCGTTGCAGGGCGTGAACACCACACCTATTGTTCCTTCGTTCGTACGCACGTTCGGCAACCTCTCTCGATCACAACTCTGCACATGCGTTTTGCCCCGCGTTTCGTGGCACTGGCCTTCGCGTGCGCCGCGATGGCCGCCGCGCCGACGCTCCGCGCGCAAGCACCGCTTCCCGGCATCACCGAAAAGACGCGCGGCATGGAGCGGCGCGACGGCTTTCTCCCCGTCTACTGGGAGGCGGCCACGGGCAAGCTGTGGATGGAAATTCCCCGCGCCGGCCAGGAGCTCATCTACGTCGTCTCCCTTCCCGCCGGCATCGGGTCCAACGACATCGGGCTGGACCGCGGGCAGCTGGGCGGCGGGCGCATCGTCCGCTTTGACCGCGTGGGCCCGCGGGTGCTGATGGTGCAGCCCAACCAGGGGTTTCGCGCCACGACGGAGAACCCGGCGGAGCTGCGGGCCGTGGAGCAGTCGTTCGCGCAGTCCGTGCTCTGGGGGTTCACGGTGGGCGCGGAGGAGGGCGGGCGGGTGCTCGTGGACGCCACGGACTTCGTGCTGCGCGACGCGCACGGGGTGATCCCGGCCCTGAAGCGCGCGCGGCAGGGCGACTACAAGCTGGATGCGACGCGCAGCGCCCTGTATCTGCAGAACACCAGGGCGTTTCCGCGCAACACGGAGATCGAGGCCACGCTCACCTTCGCGGGCGACAACCCGGGTGCCTGGGTGCGCGACGTGACGCCCACGCCCGAGGCCATCACCGTGCGGCAGCGGCACTCGTTCGTGGCGCTGCCCCCGCCGGGGTACGAGCCGCGCCGCAGCGATCCGCGGTCGGGGTTCTTCGGCATCGACTACTACGACCTGGCCACGCCGGTGGGTGATGAGCTGGTGCAGCGCTTCATCGCCCGGCACCGGCTGGAGAAGCGCGACCCGTCCGCGGCTGTGAGCGAGGCGGTGGAGCCCATCGTCTACTACCTGGACGCGGGGGTGCCGGAGCCCGTGCGCGGCGCCCTGCTGGACGGCGCGCGGTGGTGGAACCAGGCGTTCGAGGCGGCCGGCTACCGCGACGCGTTCCGGGTGGAGATCATGCCCGACAGCGTGGATCCCCTGGACGCGCGCTTCAACGTGATCCAGTGGATCCACCGTTCCACGCGCGGCTGGAGCTACGGCGCCACGATCACGGACCCGCGCACGGGCGAGATCATCAAGGGCCACGTCTCCCTGGGCAGCCTGCGCGTGCGGCAGGACTACCTGCTGGCGGAGGGGCTGCTGTCGCCGTACACGGACGGGACCACGGTGCCGCCGGAGATGGAGCGGATGGCCCTGGCCCGCATCCGCCAGCTGAGCGCGCACGAGGTGGGGCACACGCTGGGGATCGCGCACAACTACGTCAGCAGCACGGAGAACCGCGCGTCGGTGATGGATTATCCGCATCCGCTGGTGCGTCTGCGCCCGGACGGCTCCATCGACCTGAGCGAGGCGTACACCACGGAGATCGGCGACTGGGACAAGCTCGCGGTCACCTGGGGATACGCGGACTTTCCGGCGGGGACGGACGAGCGGGCGGCGCTGGACGACATCCTGTCGCGGGGCCGGGCGCGCGGCCTCACCTTTTTGACGGACCAGGACGCGCGGTCGCCGGGGAGCGCGCATCCGGGCGCGCACCTGTGGGACAACGGCACGGACGCGGCGGCGGAGCTGCGGCGGGTGCTGGCCGTGCGGCGCGTGGCGCTGGACCGGTTCGGGCTGGCGGCCATCCGCAACGGCCGGCCGGTGGCCACGCTGGAGGAGGTGCTGGTGCCGCTGTACCTGCACCACCGCTACCAGGCGGAGGCGACCGCCAAGGTGGTGGGCGGCCAGTCGTACACGTACGCCCTGCGCGGCGACGAGCGGGCGCCGCCCAGCCCCGTCTCCGGCGCGGTGCAGCGGGAGGCGCTGGACGCGCTGCTGCTGACGCTGGACCCCGCGCAGCTCGCCATGCCGCGCACGGTGCTGGGGCTCATCCCCCCGCGCCCGTTCACCTACGACCCGCACCGCGAGCTCTTTGACCGCTACACGGGAATGACGTTCGACGCGGTGTCGCCGGCGGTGACGGCGGCGGACATGACGGTGTCGCTGCTGCTGCACCCGCAGCGCGCAGCGCGTCTCGTGGAGCAGTCCGCGCTGGACCGCTCGCTCCCCAGTCTCGAGTGGACGCTGGATCGCCTGGTGGAGCGCACGTTCACGGCGCGGCACGCGGACCCGTACCTGGCGGAGATCGACCGCGGGGTGGAGTACGTGGTCATGCGGCGGCTGATGGGGCTCGCGGCGGACGCGGAGATGCCGCAGGTGCGCGCGGCGGCGCTGCAGCAGCTGATGCAGATCCGCGCGCGCTTCGGCTACGACGGCGTGCCGGCGGATCCGCAGGCGGCGCACCGGGCGCTGATGGCGGCGGACATCACGCGATTCCTGGAGCGGCCGTACGTGGCGGAGGCGCGGACGCCGGACCTGGACATTCCTCCCGGCCAGCCGATCGGCGACATGGACTGGGAGTGGTGATGCACGGCGGCCCCGCGGACACGATCCGCGGGGCCGCTCTCCTCTCTCCCGGCTTTCCTGTCCTGAGAGTCTGTTTACGATCGTACTTCCCGATAAAAGGCCAATCGATTTCCTGAGGGAGCGCACGTCCGGAACTTGAACGTGCACAAATCTTTGCGCGCGACCGAAGGATCTCCTCCGCCTGCCCAGACGCCCTTTCCGCTGCACGTAAACCCGTCTCCGGCATCCCCTTTCCCAGACCGCGGCGCATCCAGCCTCGACGCCGGTCATCCAGGTCCCGGCGCGGGCACACTCTTACCGATCGCGATCATGTTGATGATGTGCCCCGTCAGGCATCCGCCTCCGTTGCCGCGATGGTGCCTCTTCGAAAAACGCGGATAGCCGTCCCCTCGCCGGCAGCGGCTTATCTACCAAGGGCCTGACGCATCCTGCCGCTCACCTGCTTCTCCTCCGGTCCGCGATCGGACATCGCGATCGCCAGCATCCAGTAAGGCCGGCTTCGGCAAAGGCCGCACGTGCGGGAACGATGTGACGCGACGGCGGGACGCGAATCGGGCGGGTCGTGCAGGAGGCCAGAGATCCTTGGCAGAGCGGCTGCTTTCGGTGAGGGGACGGCGATCCGAATTTTTGCAAAGCAGGATACCGGCCCTCGGACGCGGAGCTCGGGGGAAGCACGGATCCACCTGATCGCGATCGGTAAAAGCCCGCCGGGGCTGGAAGGCTATGCGTTGGATCTTTGGACGGTAGACCCGCCGGTGCGTCGTGGAACGGCTTGACCAGGAACGGCCAAGGTCGACCTAAGAATCTGGCCGCCCCCAGAGCACGAGCCTCCGTTTGGTACGATCCGCTTTTCGTTGCGGGCACGGTCCATTCGTGGGAGCCACCGTCGGGCACGGGACAGTAGATCCTTCGGTCGGCGCCGGAGATTGCGGAATGGGAGAGACCCGGCGGCGCCTCCCGCAGGAAAGCAACGCTGCGGTTTTCCACCATCCGGGAACACCGTCTGTCGGCGCGTGTTGCAATCCGGCCCTCGTCGCGCGTTATTGGATGCGGGCGCCGCCCGTCCCATCCATCCACCCACCCAACCCCGCCCCGGAGCCAACCCATGCGGCTCGCCATCACGCTCCTGCTGCTGCTCGGACTCCCCGCATCCATCCACGCGCAGATGGTGCGCGGGCACCTGCTTTCGCGCGAGGCGAACGCGGCGGTGCCGGGCGGAACCGTGCACCTGGTGGGCACCGACTCGCAGGTGGTCGCCCAGTCGCGGACGGACGCGGCCGGCGCCTTCGCCATGCAGGCACCCGCGCCCGGACGCTACTTTCTGCTGGCCGAGGCGGCGGGATACGAGGCGTCGGAGACGGACTACATCGCGGTGGGCGCGGAAGGGAAGATCGTGTCGTTCGTGATCGGCAAGGCGCCGGTGCGGCTGGAATCGCTGCAGGTGGACGCGGCGGCCAACACGCGCGAGGACCGCCTGTGGTACGGCGGGTTCTACCAGCGGAAGAACGCGCGGGGCACCAGCGGACGCTTCTTTGCCCGCGAGCAGATTGACCGCGAGCAGCCGCAGAGCCTCGCCGAAATCCTGCGCCGCGTGCCCTCCCTGGACGTGCGCGAATTCGCGGGCCGGCGGCTGGTGGTGCGCCCGCGTGCCCAGCTCTCCATCCGGACGGCGTGCTACAGCACCTTTTTCCTGAACGGGATGCGCGTGGAGGTCGAGGCCGTGGAAGCGCTGGACACCTCCGAGATCGAGGGCGTGGAGGTCTATGCCAACGGCGGTGTGCCCGCGCAGTTCAACGTCGTGGGCTCCGCGTGCGGCGTGATCGCCGTCTGGCTGCGCTCGCGGTAGCCGGGCGGGACATCTCATCGGCGGGCCGGGAGGACAGGATTCCGTCCGGTGGTCTGGAGGGCTCCGCACGCGCCACGAAGGGAAAGCGACTGAAGTCGCGGCTACAACTTCACACTGTCCGCCTCCGCGGACACCACTGCCGGTACCATCCCAGGGCGGACTACCGGTAGGGATGATCGTTTTGTAGTTTCGCGGGCCCTTTCCATCCATTCAACTCCGCTCTCGCACACTCCAGTGGTTCTCGATCCCGGCACCCGCCTGCTGAACCTGCTGCACCAGCACGACTACCGATCCGCCGAGCGGCTGCTGGCGGAGATGCTGCAGCACGAGCCCGCCGACGCGCCCACGCGCTCGCTGCGGGCCCTGTGCCTGGCGGAGCTGAACCGCTGGGACGAGGCCACGGCCGAGGCGCGGCGCGCGGTGGATACGGAGCCGTACCTGGCGTTCTGCCACTGGGCGCTGGGGATGGTGCTGGCGGACCGGCGCCGCTGGTCCGAGGCGGCGGATGCGGCGCGCGAGGCAATGGAGCTGGAGCCGGAGAACGGCGACCACTACGCGCTGCTCGCCCGCTCCTTTGTCGGCATGCAGCGGTGGGACGACGCGCTGGCCGCCGCCGACCAGGGGCTGGAGGAGGAGCCGGACCACCCCGGGTGCTCCAACCTGCGCGCGCTGGTGCTGCAGCAGCGCGGCCGGATGGACGAGGCGGAGCAGGCGTTCGTGGACGCCGCCGCCACCGACCCGGAGAACGCCTTTGCGCGGGCGGGGCGGGGGTGGACGGCGCTGCGGCGCGGGGACGCGGTGGAACCGGCGCGCGCGCACTTCGAGCACGCGCTGCGCATCGACCCGCGCAACGAGTGGGCGGCCGAGGGGCTGATGACCTCCATCAAGGCGCGCAACCCGTTGTACCGCCTGATGCTGCGGTACTTTTTGTGGATGGACGGATTGAGCCGCGGCGCGCGGTTCGGGATCATGATGGCCGGGCTGCTGGGATACAACCAGGCGCGCCGGCTCACGGAGGTTCGGCCCGAAACGGCGCCGTACCTGTATCCGCTGATGGGGCTGTACCTGCTGTTCGTGCTGCTGACGTGGGTGGCGGACCCCGTGTTCGACTTCCTGCTGCGCTTCGATCCGCAGGGGCGGCGGATGGTCTCGCGCGAGCGGGAGATCGCGGGGACCGTGGTCGTCTCGCTGCTGTCCGTGGCGATCGTCCTGGCGGTGATCGGGCTGGTGCGCGGCGGGGAGGACGCGCTGTTCCCCGCGCTGATGGTGGCGCTGCTGGTGCTCCCCATCGCGGGAATCTTTCGCTGCGCGCCGGGATGGCCGCGCACGGCGCTCACCTTCTTCGTCGCCGCCGTGGCCGCGGCGGGGCTGGCCGGCATGGTGATGACCGGGCCCACCGCCGGGTTGCTGAGCGGCGTTTCGTTGCTGGGCGTCCTCATCGGCAGCTGGGTCGCGATCGGGCTCTCGTCCGTGCGGCCGGCGCGCTGAGGGCGGAGGCGGAATTCCCGGCGCGGGTGGTGAGGAGGATGATCATCACCACAATCGAGGTCCCGGCGGGGCAGAGCGAATGAATTCGCCGCAACAAACACACGAAGTCCGCCTGCGCGGACTGGCGGCTTGAGTGAATGGAATCGGCCCCGCGGACGTTCTCCGCGGGGCCGGTCTGCATGCATCCACCTTCGTGCGCCACGCGAGCGGCCGGCTATGCCGGTCTTTGGTGTCGGCGGAGGCCGACAGTGTGAAGTTGCCCCCGCCCCCGCTCGAACTCGTCCATCACCCGCCCGCCCGCATCTCCCCGCATCCCCGTATCCGCCCGCATCCACCGCATCCACCGCATCCACCCATCGGTCACGGCACCACAGCCCGCGGCTCGGCGGGGAAGTGCGTACGGGCGGGGGCGCGGCGCGCGCGGCGGACGGCCATCCCCAGCGGCACCAGGAGAATGGCGGCGATCGCGCCCGCCGTCCCCAGGATCTGCCCCTCCGTGGGCGCACCGCCGAACGTCGTCGCGGCCGCGCGCAGCACGCCGGACACGCCCAGCACCAGCGTGACGGCCACCACCGCGGCGGTGACCACGTTCGTGGCGGGGCGGTTGATGCCGGCCTCCCCCATCAACCCGCGGTCGTTCACCACCACGAGCAGGAACACCGCCGCGAACGGCAGCACCACCCCGTTGAGCGCCTGCGCCAGGATGATGACCGGGATGGGCCGCACGCCCGCCAGCCCGAATACCGCG
>DATING010000962.1:0-4670 GCA_035474555.1 Longimicrobium sp.
CGGCCTTGGCGGGAGCTCGTGCATCCACGGGAAAACTCCCCGCGCGCCTCCTTCGGAATGACAGTGGGCGCGGTAGGCCGCGGCCTTCATCCCCCGGGGAACTCGAAGCCCCGCAGGACCTCATCCGCTCACGCAGCGACGGCCGCCGGGCGCGACGTGCTCTCCAGCAGCGCGGCGAGCTGCCTGACACCGGCCTCGATGCGCTCCGGCGGCTCGCCGCCGTAGGTGAGCATCAGCCCGGGCGCATCGGACGGCTCCAGGCGAAAGCGCGAGAGCGGGGGCAGGTCCAGCCCCAGCCGCAGCGCCGCCGCCGACACCGCCGCCTCGTCCGCGCCCGCGGGGAGCCAGAGCACGGTCTGGAAGGCACCCTCCAGGTTTCCCAGCCGCACCCTCCCGTCCAGGTGCGCCTTGAACGCGGCCAGAAAGGCGTCGCGCCGCTCGGCATACACCTCCCGCATCCGGCGGACGTGCGCGGCAAAGTGCCCGTCCGCGATGAAGTCCGCGAGCACCACCTGCAGGAACGCCGACTGCCCCCCGTCCACCACGTTGCGCGCCAGGGCAAAGTCCTCCACCACCGGCTCCGGCACCACGCAGTAGGCCAGGCGCAACCCCGGAAAGAGCACCTTGTTGAACGTGGCCGCGTACAGCACGCGGTGCCCCTCGTCCAGCCCCTGCAGCGCCACGAGCGGCTGGCGGCCCAGCTGGAACTCGCTGTCGTAATCGTCCTCGAAGATCCACGCGCCGCTGGCCGCCGCCCACTGCACCAGCGCCGCGCGCCGCGCCAGCGACATCCGCGCCCCCAGCGGGAACTGCCGCGAGGGCGTCACGTACGCCAGCTTCGCGTGGGGCGCCGCGGCGCGCCCGGCGGCCACGTCCATCCCGTCCGCGTCCACCGGCACCGGGACGATGCGGGCGCCCCCCGCGGCAAAGGCGGAGCGGGCGCCGTTGTATCCCGGCTCCTCCAGCCACACCGCGTCGCCCTCGTCCAGCAGCAGGCGCGCCGAGAGATCCAGCGCCTGCTGGGTGCTCGCCAGCACCAGCACCTGCCGCCAGTCGCAGCGTACCCCCCGCGCCGCCGCCACGTGCGAGGCGATGGCCTCGCGGAGCAGCCGCACGCCGGAGGGCGCGGCGTGCTGGAGGAGGCTGGTTCCCCCGCTCCGCAGCCGCTGCGCGGCCAAGCGGTTCCAGGTGGCTGAGGGAAAGGAATCCAGCCCGGGAACGCAGCTGCTGAACATGGGCACGGTCCCCGTGACCAGCCCCGTGCCGGCCCGGGCCAGGCGCTCGCCGCGCCGGGAGAGCCGCACCCGCTCGGCCCCTGCCCCGGCGCGGGCGCTGGCGGCGGCCTCCATGGCCGCCGTCACGCGTTCCGGAAAGCGGGAGCGGACGTAGCTCCCCGACCCCACGTGCCGGTCCACGTACCCTTCCGCGGCGAGCCGCCGGTACGCCGCCTCCACCGTCGTGCGGGAGACGTCCAGGTCCGCCGCGAGCGTCCGCTCCGAGGGCAGCCGTTCACCCGCCCCCACGGAGCCGGAGAGGATCGCGTCGCGGATGCGGTTGAACACGCGCACGTACAGCGGAATGCCGGAGTCCCCGGCGCCTTCCAGGGGAGAGATCAAGAGCCCGGTGCGGTGCTGCATCAGAATCCACGGGTGGGAGGGAGTTGGATTCGATGTTACGGACGCCAGCCCGATCCCGCAACGCGTGGACAATGGGATTACAAAAGACGGGGCCCGGACGCGAGAGTGCGTCCGGGCCCCGTTCCCTTCGTCGGGCGGATCAGGCGTGGGCGGGGTCGCTCACGTCACGCGCCGACGGTGGCGGGTGAAGATCGCCGTGCATCCGCCAGCGCGGCGCGGACGCGCTCCACGAGCACGCGGACGTGCGGCTCGGTCATCATGGAGTAGTGGCCGCCCGGAACGACGTGCACCACGACGGGCTGCGTAGAGAAGCGCGACCAGCCCAGCGTCCGCCGCTCCTCCGCATCCGGCAGTTCGCGTTCGATCCGGTCCGCGTACGCCTCCGCCGTCTCCACCGCGCCGAACAGGGTGAGCGTGCCGTCCAGCGGCGCGGGCGCGTAGCCCTGCCGCGCGACGAAGCGGTCGTGGAGCACCTGCGCATCCGCATCCAGCGTCTCGTACTCCAGCCCCGCGACCGCGGGACCCTGCGCCTGCAAGTGGCCCAGCACCAGGCGGATCTGCTCGTCGCGAGGCATCCCTTCCAGGTCGTCGGTCGAGAGGGCGAGCGACCGCCGCGTCCGCCGCGCCGCGTCTGCTCCGGCGGCCAGCACGGCATCGGCGTCCGTCTGCGAAGGCTGCAGCAGCGCGGGCGAGAACGAATCCAGCAGGCCGAGGAACGCCACTTCCGCCCCGTCCCGCTGGAGCTGCGACGCGATCTCGAACGCCACCAGGCCGCCGTACGACCAGCCAGCCAAGTAGTACGGACCCTCCGGCTGCACGGCGCGGATCTCCGCCACGTGTTCCCCGGCCATCACGGGAATCGGCCGCGACAGGTCCGTGGCCAGGTCGCGGACGCCGAAGACGGGCTGATCGCCGCCCAGGTGCCGCACCAGGTTCACGTAGCCCAGCACGTCGCGGTCGGTGGCGTGCACCACGAACAGCGGCGGCAGCGATCCGCCCGGCCGCAGCGCCACGACCGGCTCCGGCGCGGCCGGGGCGGCGGATTTCTGCGCCAGGATGGCATCGGCCATGTGGCGCACGGTGGCGCCCTGGAACAGCGTGGCCACGGGCAGGTCGCACGCGAAGCGTCGGTTCACCTGCGAGAACAGGCGCAGCGCCACGAGCGAGGTGCCGCCGGCATCGAAGAAGCTCTGCGCGGGGCTGATGGGGCCCACGCCCAGCAGCTCTTCCCACAGCTGGATGAGCTGCACCTCCACGAAGTTGCGCGGCTCCTCCAGCGCGTCGCCGCCGCCGTACTCCGGGGCCGGAAGCGCGCGGCGGTCCAGCTTGCCGTTGGCCGTGACCGGCAGCGCATCCACCGCGACGAACGCGGCGGGAACCATGTAGTCCGGCAGGAGCTGGCGCAGCTGCACGCGCAGCCCGTCCAGGTCCGCCCCGCCGGCGACGTACGCCACGAGCCGCCGGTCGCCCGGCCGGTCCTCGCGCGCGATGACGGCGCAGTCGCGTACGCCGTCCATCCGCCGCAGCACCGTCTCCACCTCGCCCGGCTCGATGCGGAATCCGCGGATCTTCACCTGCTCGTCCAGCCGGCCCAGGCACTCGATGCTGCCGTCCGCGCGGTAGCGGCCCAGGTCGCCCGTGCGGTAGAGCCGTTCCCCGCCGCGCGGCGCGTAGGGATTGGGGATGAAGACGGTGCTCGTCCGCTTGCCGTCCCCGATGTAGCCGAGGCCCACGCACCGGCCACCCAGGTGGATCTCCCCCGGCACGCCCTGCGGCACGAGCCTGCCGCCGCGGTCCAGGATGAGCGCCGACGTGTTCGCGATCGGCCGGCCGATGGGAATCCGGCTGCCGTCCGCGGCACTCACCGGGTGGTGGATGGAGCCGATGCTGCACTCCGTCGGCCCGTAGAGGTTCACGACGCCGACGCCCGGGAACAGCTCCATGAACCGATACGTGGTCTCCGCCGTGATCTGCTCGCCGCCCACGATCACCGTCCGCAGCGAGGCGAGGCGTTCGCGCGCGCTGGCATCTGCCGCCAGCTCCGGCACCAGCGCGTTGAAGACGGAGGGGACGAAGTCCGTCATCGTCACCCCTTCCGTGCGGATCAGCTCCACGAGGTAATCCGCGTCGGTTTCCCCGTCCGGCCGCGGGATGACCGTCTGCCCGCCGGCGGTGAGTGGCCAGAACAGCTGCCAGACGGCGCTGTCGTAGACGTGCCGCGTCGTCTGGAGCACGCTGGCCGCGGACTCGGCGCCGAAGGTCTCCGTCATCCAGTGGAAGCGGTTGCTGATCCCGCCGTGCGGCACCACCGCGCCCTTGGGCACGCCGGTCGAGCCCGACGTGTAGATGGCGTAGATGGGATCGTCCGGCCCCGTCCCGCTCTCGGGGTTCGGCGTATCATCCGCACCGCCGATCTCCACGGGGAGCACGGGAACTCCGAGCGCGGCGGCGAGGTCGTCCGTGCCCGCGCCGGCCAGCATCACGGGCGCCCGCAGGTCCTCCAGCACGCGCCGCAGCCGCTCTTCCGGCCAGCGCGCATCCAGCGGCACGAACGCCGCCCCCGCCTTCATCGCCGCCAGCATCGCGACGGCCACGTGCGGGCCGCGCTCCGCGAGCACGGGCACGAAGCCGCCGCGGCCCATCCCCCGATCGCGCAGTTCGTACGCGAGGCGGTTGGCGCTCGCGTTCAGCGCCGCGTACGTGATCCGCTGGCCCTCGTGCACCAGCGCGACGGCGTCGGGCGTGCGCGCGACCTGCGCCTCGACCAGCTCGTGGATGCCGTGATGGAGATCGTACGGGCGCTCCGTCCCGTTCCACTCCTCCAGCACCCGCCCGGCCTCCGCCTCCGTCAGCAACTCCACGTCCGACAGGCGGCGCTCCGGATTCTCCGCGACCTGGCCGACGAGGCGGCCGAGGTGCTCCAGCATCCGCTCTACGGTCTCCCGATCGAACAAGTCGGTGCTGTACTCCAGCAGGACACCCAGCCCGGCGGAGCTCGGCGAGCAGGTCAGCGTCAGGTCGAACTTGGTCGTC
>DATING010000963.1:0-6381 GCA_035474555.1 Longimicrobium sp.
CGACAGGGCGTCTACGTCCAGCGCGATCTTCTTCATGGGTCCGTGCTCCGGAAAAGAATGGAGATCTCGCCGGCGGCGAGCCACACGCCGGCGTCCTTACGTCCAATCTCTTGCTGCCGCTTTGTTTACGCAACCCGCTCACTGCGCTCTTTCCCGTATCGCGCGGGATGGCGCGGAGAGGCCGCGCCCGGGTGACGGAGGGAGGGCACGGGCCCCGCTCCCCTGGGGTCGGCGGTGGCACCATAGGTATGAACGAAGATGATGCACATCACGCCGGAAAGGCGCCGCGTGTTTCCTTCCCCGGCACGGCGCTTGCCCTTTCCCCCGCCCCTCGCGGGTGTCCACTTCGTGCACCGCGCTTTCTCTCCGCCGGCCACTGTCTATGCCTTTTTCTTCGCCCCTGGAAAACGGGGCCGCTTCCGCGCGGAAGCTGGACCTGCTTTGCTTTTCGCACCTGCGCTGGGACTTCGTCTACCAGCGGCCGCAGCACCTGATGAGCCGCTTTGCCCGCGACCGCCGCGTGTTCTACGTGGAGGAGCCGGTCTTCGGCGCGGACGAGCCGCGGCTGGAGACGCGGCGCCAGGCGGACGGCGTGGTCGTCATCGTCCCGCACCTGCCGCACGCGGAGCCGGAGCAGGCCGAGGCGATGCAGCGCCGGCTGGTGGACGGGCTTATGGCGGACGAGGGGATCGGCGCGCACGTGGCCTGGTTCTACACGCCCATGGCCCTGGGCTACGCGGGGCACCTGCAGCCGCGCGTGACGGTCTTCGACTGCATGGACGAGCTGTCCGCCTTTCGCTTTGCCCCGCCGGCGCTCCGCGAGCGCGAGGCGGAGCTGATGCGGCGCGCGGACCTGGTGTTCACGGGCGGCGCCAGCCTGTTCGAGGCGCGGCGCGGCCGGCACCCGTCCGTGCACCTGTTCCCCAGCAGCATCGACGCGGCCCACTTTGGCCAAGCGCGCGGCGACGTGGCGGAACCGGCGGACCAGGCGGGCATCCCGCACCCGCGCATCGGCTTCTTCGGCGTGCTGGACGAGCGCTTCGACGCGGAGCTGGTGGGCGAACTGGCCGCGGCGCGCCCGGACTGGCACTTCGTCCTCGTGGGCCCCACGGCCAAGGTGGAGCTGGCGGACCTGCCGCAAGGGCCCAACCTGCACTACCTGGGACCGAAGGCCTACGCGGACCTGCCGGCGTACGCGGCGGGATGGGACGCGGCGGCGCTCTTCTTCGCCATGAACGAATCCACGCGCTACATCAGCCCCACCAAGACGCCGGAGTACCTGGCGGCGGGGCGGCGCACGGTCTCGTCCCCCATCCACGACGTGGTGCGCGGCTGGGGCGGCTCGGGCCTCGTCCGCATCGCCGGGACGACGGACGAGTGGATCGACGCGCTGGAGGAGGCGCTGGCGGACGAGAATCGAGAAGAGTGGCTGCGGCGCGTGGACGAGGCGCTGGCCCGCGGCTCGTGGGAAAGCACCTGGGCGGGGATGGACGCGCTGATCGAGGACGCGGCCCTCCGCGCGGATCGTGCTTCGGCGGCGGATTCGGCGGATTCGGCGGATGCGGATTCGGTGGATGCGGACGCGGCGTGGACGCAGCCGTCGGAGCGGATGGCCGCCGGAACGGCGGGGGACTGAGATGTTCGACTACCTGATCGTGGGGGCGGGGTTCGCGGGGAGCGTGCTGGCCGAGCGGCTGGCGGCCGGCGCGGGAAAGAAGGTGCTGGTGGTGGACAAGCGCCCCCACATCGGCGGCAACGCCTATGACGAGTACAACGACGACGGCATCCTCGTCCACCGCTACGGGCCCCACATCTTTCACACCAACTCGTCGGAGGTGTGGGACTACCTGAGCCGGTTCACGCCGTGGCGCCCGTACGAGCACCGCGTGCGTGCCAGCGTGGACGGCCAGCTGCTGCCCATGCCCATCAACCTGGACACCATCAACGGCCTGTACGGGCTGTCGCTGACGGCGTTCCAGGTGGAGGAGTTCTTCCGCTCCGTGGCGGAGCCGTGCGAGGAGATCCGCACCAGCGAGGACGTGGTGGTGAGCCGCGTGGGGCGCGACCTGTACGAAAAGTTCTTCAAGAACTACACGAACAAGCAGTGGGGGATGGACCCGTCGGAGCTGGACGCGTCGGTGACGGCGCGGGTGCCCACGCGCACCAGCCGCGACGACCGGTACTTCACGGACACGTACCAGGCCATGCCCCTGCACGGCTATACGCGGATGTTCCAGAACCTGCTGGCGCATCCCAACATCAAGGTGATGCTGAACACCGACTACCGCGAAGTGGAGGGGCTCATCCCCTACGGCGAGGTGGTGTTCACGGGGCCCATCGACGAGTTCTTCGACTTCCGCTTCGGCAAGCTGCCGTACCGGTCGCTCACCTTCAAGCACGAGACGGTGAACGCGGAGGTGCACCAGCCCGCGCCCGTGGTGAACTACCCCAACGAGCACCCGTACACGCGCGTCACGGAGTTCAAGTACCTCACGGGGCAGCAGCACCGGCAGACGAGCATCGTCTACGAGTACCCGGGCGACGAGGGCGACCCGTACTACCCCGTGCCCCGGCCGGAGAACGCGGAATTGTACCGCCGCTACCGCGAGCTGGCGGACGAGACGCAGGGGGTGTGGTTCGTGGGGCGGCTGGCCACGTACCGGTACTACAACATGGACCAGGTGGTGGCGCAGGCCCTCACCACCTACAAGCGGATCACGGGCGCCAAGCCCGCCGTCCCGACCCGTGCCCGGCGTACCCGTGCCCCCGCGTCCCAGGCCTGAGCTGTGGGGGGGCGTGGAGTGCACCCGCACCCGGGTGCACGGCCGCGTCATGGACCAGCTGGACCGCTCCGGCCACGCCGCGCGCGCGGACGACCTGGACCGCTTCGCCGCGCTGGGCATCCGCACGCTGCGCCACCCGTTCCTGTGGGAGCGCATCGCCCCCGACGGCCCGGAGACGGCGGACTGGGGATGGGCGGACGCGCGGATGGCGCGGATGGAGGCGCTCGGCATCCACCCCATCGCGGGCCTCGTCCACCACGGCAGCGGACCGCCACGCGCCCTGCTGGGGAGCGGGCGGTTCGCGGAGGGGCTGGCGGCGTACGCCGGCGCCTTTGCCCGCCGCTATCCCCAGGTCACCGACTACACCCCCGTCAACGAGCCCCTGACGACGGCGCGCTTTGCCGGGCTGTACGGGTTCTGGCACCCGCACGGCGCGGACGAGCGCACCTTTCTGCGCGTGTTCCTGGAGCAGTGCCGCGGCGTCGTCCTGGCGATGCGGGCCATCCGCGCCGTCAATCCCGCCGCGCGGCTGGTGCAGACGGAGGACCTGGGAAAGACGCACGCCACCCGCGGCCTGGCGTACCAGGCCCGCTTCGAGAACGAGCGCCGCTGGCTCACCTGGGACCTGCTCTGCGGGCGGGTGGATGCGCATCATCCCCTGTGGGCGGACCTGCTGGCGTGGGGCGCGGACGAGCGCGACCTCGCGTTCTTTGCGGAGAACCCCACCCCGCCGGACGTCGTCGGCATCAACCACTACCTCACGAGCGAGCGCTTCCTGGATACGCGGGTGCGCCGCTACCTGCCGCGGCAGCGGGGCGGCAACGCGTACCAGCGCTATGCGGACGTGGAGGCGGTGTACGTGCGCCGCGGCGGCCTGGCTGGCCCGCGCGCGCTGCTGGCGGAGGCGTGGCGCCGCTACGCCCTCCCGCTGGCCGTGACGGAGGTGCACCTGGATTCCACCCGCGAAGAGCAGCTTCGCTGGCTGGCGGAGGTGTGGGATGCGGCAGAGGGGCTGGCCGCGCGCGGGGTGGACGTGCGGGCGGTGACGGTCTGGGCGCTGCTGGGCACCTTCGATTGGAACTCGCTGCTCACCCGCGAGGCGGGATACTACGAGCCCGGCCTCTTCGATCTCCGCGCGCCCGCGCCGCGGCCGACGGCGCTCGCCGCTCTCACACGCACGCTGGCCACGGGCGAGGGCGAACGGCATCCCGTGCTGGACGTCCCCGGCTGGTGGCACCGGCCGGAGCGCCTGCGCTACCCGCCCTCCGGCCGCCCCGCCCCACCCCGCGAGGCGGATGGCGAGCCGCGGCGGCTGGCCATCGCGGGCGCCGGCGGCACGCTGGGGCGGGCGTTCGCGCGGGTGTGCGGCGTGCGCGGCATCGCGCACCGCCCGCTGGGGCGGGGAGAGATGGACGTCGCGGATCCCGCGTCCGTGCGGGCGATGCTGGACGCGCTCCGTCCCTGGGCGGTGGTGAACGCCGCCGGCTACGTGCGCGTGGACGACGCGGAGCGCGAGCCGGCCGCCTGCTTCCGGGAGAATGCGGATGGCGCGGCGGTGCTGGCGGAGGCGTGCGCGGCGCGGGGGATCCCGCTGCTCACCGTCTCCTCGGACCTGGTGTTCGATGGGATGCGGGACGCGCCGTACACGGAGCGCGACGCGCCGTCGCCCATCAACGTCTACGGGCGCAGCAAGGCGGATGCGGAGCGGCGGGTGCTGGATGCGCATCCCGCGGCGCTGGTGGTGCGGACGGCCGCGTTCTTCGGACCGTGGGACGAGCACAACTTCGTCACGCTGGCCCTGCGTGCCCTGCGCGAGGACCGATCCTTCCTCGCCGCGGAGGACGCGACGGTGTCGCCGACGTACGTGCCGGACCTGGTGCACGCGGCGCTCGACCTGCTCATCGACGGGGAGCGCGGCGTGTGGCACCTGGCGAACGCGGGCGCCGTGACCTGGGCGGAGCTGGCGCGGCGCGCGGCGACGGCGGCGGGCGTGGATGCGTCCGGCATCGAGCCCGTCCGCACGGCGGATCTGCACCTCCCCGCGCCGCGCCCGCTGTACACGGCGCTGGCGAGCGAGCGCGGCTGGCCCCTGCCCTCGCTGGACGATGCCCTGGCCCGCTACGTCGCCGAGCGCTGGGGCCGTCCCGTGCGCCGCCGCCGTCGCGCCACCGCCGCCGCGGGGTGACCGGCGCGGGGTGATGCGAGATCCGGCCGGGGGCGGTCGTCTCCGGTGCGCGGGGGAGCGAGAGCGAATGAATTCGCGGCTACAACTTCACACTGTCGGCCTCCGCCGACACCACTGCCGGACCAGGCAGAGTGCCTCGCCGGTGGCGTGGCACCCGCCCGTGACGGACAGTCCGCGCAGGCGGACTTCGTGTCGTCGTTGCGGCGAATTCATTCGCCCGGTACGAAGACGGGGACGCAGAGAACCACCTCCAGTCTCTGCGTCCCCGTTCCCCTTTCCCTCTTTCCCCCTGTGTGCGAAATCTTTTTTCAGCCTGCGTAGCGGCGAACCATGCGCGCGCAGAAATCCACGAACTCGTCGATGTCCCGCGGCGGGCTGGTGTAGTGCGGCACGACGCCCTTGTGCTCGGGCGTAAAGCAGAACGTCACCGTCACGTCGAACTCCTCCAGCGCCTTCATCTGCCGGTCGAACCAGGCGAGCGAGCCGTCGCGGTGGTCGTCGCTCCAGCTCAACCCCGTGCGCAGCTTGCGGATCCCCAGCTTGCGCAGCCAGCGCACGGCATCGTCCAGGCGGTGGTCCTGGAAGTGGAACCACTGGCAGATGCCCATCTCCCCGTCCAGCTCCGCGAACGCGTCCATGGCCGGCTTGGGCGTGCCGTCCTCGCGCACCAGGCCCATGTGAAAGTGCCGGAAGTACGACGAGCCCTCGCGCTGCTTGTGGCGCGTGGTGGCCTCCCACTGTTGCGGCAGGTCGAACAGGCTGTACCAGTGCACCCGCTCCGCCTGCCCGCGCAGCACCTGGGCCGTGCGCCGCAGCCCCTCCGCCTGGATGGCATCGCCCGCGAAGGTGCTGATCCCCACCTCGGTCACCCACACCGGCAGGCTCGTCACGGCCTGAACGGACGCCAGCTTGGCCGGCCAGTCCTCGATGCTCCACAGGTTCCAGTCCAGGGGAAAGCCGTGGACGGCGACCACGTCCATCTCCTCCAGCGCACCCAAGCCCCCCATGTGCGCGATGAAGCGGGGGTCGATGGGTGACACCCCGCCCATCACCCGCTTCACCGTCGCGCTTTCCGCCCGGATGGCCTCGCCGGCCGCGCGTGCCATCCGCGCGAACGTGTGCCATCCCCCGTCGATCCCGAAGTCCCAGTGGCTGGTGTTGTTGGGCTCGTTCCAGACCATCGCCGCCTCGATCACCGGCCGCCGCCCTCCCGCGACGGGTACACGGCCCGGGGCTCGTCGTCGGTGAGCTCGGCGCGGCGGCACAGGTAGACTTCCTGCTCGGGATGCTCCACGATCTGGAACCCCGCGCTGCGCAGCATGGCCTCGGTGCCGGCCGCGTTGGGCACCCACCAGTTGGTGGGGTCGTTGCAGTAGCGGTGCTCGATGAATGCCATCTTCGGGTAGCCGGGGC
>DATING010000964.1:0-2524 GCA_035474555.1 Longimicrobium sp.
CGTACCCGAGGAGTTCGAAAGCCAGAACCGCCCCTTCCTCAGCTACACCCTCACCGGCCCGTTCACGCCCGAGGCGCTGCGCACGCTGCTCAAGGAGCAGATCGTCCCCGAGCTGCGGCAGGTGGACGGGGTGGCGGACGTGCAGGCGTTCGGCGGGCGCGACCGGGTGCTGGAGATCGCGCTGGACGAGCGGCGCATCCTGGCGCTGGGGCTTACGCCCGACGCCGTGCGGGCGAAGGTGAACGGGCTGGAGGACGTGCGCGAAGCGGGCGTCATCCGCCGCGGGGGGATGCTGTACACGCTGGCCGTGCGCGAGAACGCCGAATCCGCCGCGCGCATCCGCCGGCTGCCGCTGCTGACGGACCAGGGGCGCGTGGTGCGGCTGGAGGACGTGGCCGTGGTGCGCGACACGTACGAGGAGCCGCGCACCTTCTACCGCATCGACGGGCAGCCCGCCGTCTCCTTCCAGGTGGTCAAGGAGATCGGCACCAACGTCGTCCAGGTGGCGGATGCCGTAAAGGCGCGCATGGCCGTGGTGGAATCCCGCCTCCCTTCCGGCGCGCGGGTCCTCCTGGATGACGACGAGAGCGAGGCCGTCCGCGCCCAACTCACGGACCTTCGCGGCCGCGCCCTGTCGTCGGCGGTCATCGTCTTCGTGGTGCTGTTCCTCTTCCTGCGCTCGTTCCGCAGCGCGGCCATCGTCTTTGCCAGCATCGCCTTCGCGGCGCTCATCACCCTCAACCTCATCTTCTTTGGCGGGCTCACGCTCAACGCGCTGACGCTGATGGGGCTGGCCATGGGCTTCGGGCTCATCATCGACAACGCCGTGGTGGTGCTGGAGAACGTGTACCGCCACGCGCGGACGGCGCCGGACGCCGAGGCTGCGGCGGAGCGGGGCGCGCGCGAGATGGTGCTCCCCGTGCTGGCCGCCACGCTCACCACCATCATCGTCTTCATCCCGTTCGTCTACCTGCAGGGCGAGGTGCGGCTGTTCTACGTGCCGCTGGCCATCGTCGTCGGCTTTACCAACCTGGCTTCGCTCTTCGTCACCTTCTCCTTTACCCCCGCGCTGGCCGGGCGCCTGCTGGGCAGCCGCGTGCGCCAGATCCGCGAGCAGGCCGTGCGCGCGCGGCCGCCCTGGTACGAGCGGCTGTACGCGGGGATGGTGGGTGGCAGCCTGCGCTGGCCCTGGATGGCCGTGCTGGTGGCCGTGCTGGCCCTGGGGGGATCGGCGCACCTGTTCCAGAAGTACGTGACCCGCGGCACCGTCTGGCGCGCCTGGTACGACCAGGAGTCGTACATCAGCATCAGCTTCGACCTTCCCCGTGGCGAGGAGCTGGAGCGCACGGACCAGCTGGTGCGCTACTTCGAGGACCGGCTGGCGGCCATGCCCGAGGTGGCGCGCTTCACCACCTACGTGTACCCGCAGGCCGCGCGGATGCGGGTGGAGTTCCCCGATTCGCTGCAGGAGACCGCCATCCCCGTCTCCGTAAAGGAGCAGATGGAGGCCTACAGCCACCAGTACGGCGGCGCCGAGGTGCAGGTGCAGGGGTACGGGCCGTCGTTCTACGGCGGGGGCTCGTCGCCGCCCAACTACAGCATCCAGGTGCTGGGCTACAACTACGAGCGCGTCCGGCAGATCGGCGAGGACGTGGGCCGGCGCCTGCAGCAGTTCTCGCGCATCCAGGACGTGGACACCAACTCCGACGGCGCCTGGTTCCAGCGCGACAAGGCCACGGAGGTGGTGCTGCGCGTGGACCGTCCGGCGCTCGCCGCGCACGGCCTGTCCGCGGCCGAGGTGGTGCAGCGCGTGGGCGCCGCCGTGGGGCGCAACGGGTCACGGGGCCGGCTGCGGGTGGGCGACGAGGAGGTGGCGTTCTCCGTGGCGCTGGACGGCCACCAGCAGATGGACGTGCAGCAGCTGCGGCAGCTGCTCATCCCCGGCCCCCGGGGCGGCGCCGTGCGGCTGGCGGACGTGGCGCGGGTGGACGAGCGCGAGGTGCTCAGCCGCATCGTGCGCGAGGACCAGCAGTACCAGCGCACGGTGAGCTACGAGTTCCGCGGCCCCACCAAGCTGGGCGACAAGGTGCACGAGGCGGTGATGAAGTCCACGCGCCTTCCCGCCGGCTACACGCTGGTGGGGCGCGAGGAGTGGAAGTGGAGCGACGACGAAAAGGCGCAGATCTACGGCGTGCTGGCCATCTCGCTCGTCCTGGTGTTCATGGTCACCGCCGCGCTCTTCGAATCGCTGCGGCAGCCGCTGTGCGTGCTGCTCACGGTGCCCATGGCGCTCATCGGCGTGTTTCTCGTCTTCTTCTTCACGGGCGCCAGCTTCAGCCGCGAGGCGTTCATCGGGGTGATCATGATGGGCGGCGTGGTGACCAACAACGCCACGCTGCTGGAGGATCACGTCAACCAGCTGCGCCGCGCGGCCGGCCTCTCGCTGCACGACGCGGTGCTGCGGGGCACGCTGGAGCGGGTGCGGCCGATCCTGATGACCAGCGCGGTCACCATCCTGGGCCTG
>DATING010000965.1:0-2090 GCA_035474555.1 Longimicrobium sp.
GGGGGACGCGGGACGGGCGGGGAGACGGCGCTGCTGTCGTCGACTTCCTCCGCCTCCGCCATCCCCGCGCCGGAGGGACCCACGGAAGCAAGGATGCCGTAGCGTGCAAGCGTCGGGGGAGGTGCGCACCGTCGCCGAGCGGCTGGCGCCCGGCGACGTGCCCCTGTGGGTGCAGCCGGACTGGGCCGAGCGCTTTCCCTGGCTGGTGCAGGGGACCACGGGGCGGGGAAGCGGGGACGAGCCGTTCGACCTGGGCCTCTCCGGCGCCCAGCCCGTGGGGCGGGTGATGGACCGCTGGCGGGGCATCCTGGCGTGGGCGGACGTTCCCGCGGCCGTGCACGCGCGCCAGGTGCACGAGGCCGACATCTGGATCCACCGCGAGATCGGCGGGCCCGGCATCCTGGTGATGAACGGGCTCGACGGCCACGTGACGGACCGGCCGGGGCTCCTCCTCTCCGTCGGCGTGGCGGACTGCACGCCCGTGTTCATCGTCGATCCGCAGGTGCGCGTGCTGGCGCTGGTCCACGCGGGGTGGCGCGGCACGGCGGCGGGGATCGTGGAGCGCGGCATCCACCGCATCGTGGAGAGCTGGGATTCCGCGGCGGAGCGGCTGTGGGTGCACTGCGGCCCGGCCATCTGCGGCCCGTGCTACGAGGTGGGGCCGGAGGTGCACGCCGCCATCCACCCCGATCGGCCCGTTCCCGAAGGTCCGTCGACGATCGACGTCCGCGCGGCCATCGTGGAGCGGGCGCTGGGGATGGGCGTTCCCGCGGCGCAGGTCAGCGTTTCCGAGCACTGCACGCGCTGCGGCCCGCCGGACTTCTTCTCCCACCGCGGGGGCGACAAGGCGCGGCAGATGGGGCTCCTCGGCATGCGGCAGCCGACCCGCCGCGTCAACGATCCGTAGCCGGCCGGCGGACGCGGCGCGGACGGGGCGGAGAACCGCGGCGGGGAGGCGGGGTATCAGGATCGTGTTCCGCTGCCGCGCTGCTATCGGGCGGGGACGGAAGACCGGCGCGATACGGCGTTTACGCGAGCATGGTGGTTGCACGCCATGCGCGCAGCGCCTATATTCGTCGTGTATCCGAACCTGGCGAGCGCCCTCGGGGCGGATCGCGCGGCGAAGTGGGGTGCGGTGGCCCCGCTTTTTTTATTGCCCAAACAGAGGGTTCAGATGGCGGTGCACGACACGTCCCTCGCTGCCGAAGTGGAGCAGCGGGTCGCGGAGATGGGATTCGAATTCGTGGAGCTGGAGCAGGTGGGGAGCAAGGCGCTGCCCATCCTTCGCCTCTCGATCGACCTGCCGGATTCCAAGCCCAGCGAGCCGTCCGTCTCCCTGGACGACTGCATCAAGGTGAGCCGCGCGCTGGAGCCCTGGCTCGACCAGCGCGAAGGGCTCAGCGACCGCTACACGCTGGAAGTCTCGTCGCCCGGGGTGGAGCGCCCGCTGCTGCGCCCCCGCGACTGGGAGCGGTTCGCCGGCGCCGAGGTGGCCGTCAAGGGCCGCGGCGTGCTGGCCGACCGGGCCAAGCGGCTGGAAGGCGTGCTGCTGGGCCTGCGCGGCGACGAAGGCGGCCAGCGCGTGGCGCTGCGGCTGCCGAACGAAGAAGAAGTGGAGATTCCGCTGGCGGACATCGACCGGGGCAACCTGGTCTACCGCTGGGAGCGCGGCGGGAAGGGCCGCTGAAGCATTCCCCGCCCCCGCTCTGACTGATCGACAAGGATCCCGACGGCCATGAACAACGCTACGCAGGTGCTCGCGGCTTTCCGCGAGATGACGGCGAACAAGGCGATCTCGCGCGACGAGCTGTACGACTTGATCAAGGACGGCATTCTCGCCGCCCTGGCCAAGCGCTACGGCCCCAACGTGGAAGCCGAGATCGAGATCGACGAAGACACCGGCAAGATCGGCATCACCGTCCTCAAGGAGGTGGTGGCCGAGGTGGAAGATTCGTCGCGCGAGATCTCGCTGGAAGAAGCCCGCTGGGACGACCCCGAGTTCGAGGTGGGCGACATCCTGGAGGTGCCCGTGGAGTTCGCGCACTTTGGCCGCAACGCCGTCATGGCGGCCAAGCAGCGCATCCTGCAGC
>DATING010000966.1:0-10074 GCA_035474555.1 Longimicrobium sp.
AGGTCGGCGTGGGGCGCGGGTTCTACGTGCTTGACCCGGCGGACTACGCGGGCTTCTCCGTTCCCGTGCCGGACGGCTTCGAGACGGGAGACGGGCTGGTGGGGCCGGACGCGCGGATGGGCGGGCTGAACGGCGTGTGGATGGAGGTGGAGTCGTCCTACTTCAAGTGGATGGACGTCGGGGTCGAGGCGTCGTACGGCGGAACGCCGATCTTCGCGGAGGGGACGCGCGGAAGGGAGTGGTCGCTGGAGGCGGAGGTCGCGCTGCGGCCCACCGCGGCGCTGCGGGTGGATGCCAGCCTGCGCCGCGTGCTGCTGTTCCGCGGCCGCGACGGCTCGCGCTACTCGCGGGCGCTGGTGCCGCGGCTGCGGGCGGAGTACCAGATCACCCGCGCCGTGGCCGTGCGCGCGCTGGCGCAGTACGCCGTGGAGGAGGTGGACGTGCTGCGCACCCCCGACGGCCGCGCCTACCTGCTCGACGGCGAGCCCTTTCGCGTGCGGCGCGGCAACCGCCCGGTGTGGGACGCGCCGCAGCTGAACCCGCTGCGGCTGGACCTGCTGCTGAGCTGGCGCCCCACGCCCGGCACGGCGGCGTTCCTGGGCTACGGCCGCGAGGTCACGGACGACGAGGCGTTCCGGTTCGACGGCCTGGCGCCGCGCACGGACGGCCTGTTCCTCAAGCTGAGCTACCTGTTCCGGAACTGACGCCGCTCCCGGCTTCCATGGGCATCCGGTTATGAATTTTCAACGCAGAGTTCGCAGAACAGAAGGAGTTCGCAGAGTACAGATCGATCTTTCCTCTGCGAACTCACTTTTCGACTCTGCGAACTCTGCGTTCAGTCGTATCTTCCGGCCTGCACGGAAGGGTGGAGGAATCGGTGTGAGCTTCGGGAGATGGATGACGATCGGCCTCCACGGGCTGCTGCTCCCGCGGCGGCCGATCTACGTTCGCGGACCGATGAGGCGGCGGCGATCCGCCCCAATGCTTGCTGCCGGCCGGAGCCGCCTTTTACTGATCGCGATCAGGTGAAGGATGTGCCCGCACGGACTTCCTGCCGCGCTGCCGCCATCATGCCTCCCTCAAAAAATTTGGATGGCCGTCCCCTCGCCGGCAGCAGCCTCACTGCCAAGGATCTCTTGCACCCTGCCGCTCGCCGTCCGATTCGCGTCCGGCCGTCGCGGGCGCAGCGCTCGTTCCCTCCCCACCTCTTCGCGCGCCGCTGCGAGCCCCCGCATCCGCTTCGCGAACACCGCCCGTATGGATCGGGAGATCAGCGCACGCGGCGGCACGTGAGGTGCCTTTCCGCCCGCGTCCCGCGAACCGGCTCCCGTTCAGACGCATCCGCATGCCCGCATCCATCCTCCCATCCGATCGCCTGGTCCCGCTGAACGACGCCGCGGCCGACCCCTCGCGCGGCATCGTCCTGTACTGGCAGGTGATGCAGCGGCGCACGCGACACAACTTCGCGCTGGAGCACGCCATCGGGCTCGCGCGCGAGTGGCGGCGGCCGGTGGTGGTGCTGGAGGCCCTGCGCGCCGGCTATCCCTGGGCCAACGACCGGCTGCACCGCTTCGCGCTGGATGGCATGCGCGACAACGCCCGCGCGTACGAATCCGCCAGCGTGGGGCACGTGCGCTACGTGGAGCCCCGCCCGGGCGACGGCCGCGGGCTGCTTCTGGCGCTCGCCGAACGCGCCTGCGTCGTGGTGACGGACGAGTTTCCCGAGTTCTTCCTTCCCCGGATGCTGGCGTCCGCCGGGCGCAAACTGGCCCGCGCGGGCGTGCGGCTGGAGGCGGTGGATGGAAACGGGCTCCTCCCCCTGCGCACGGCGGGAAAGGCCTGGGTCACGCCGGCGCACTTTCGGCGGATGCTGCAGCGCGAACTGCCCGATGCCCTGGCGTACGCGCCCGCCGCCAATCCGCTCCTCCGCGCCCGCTCCCTCCCGCGGCTGGAAGGCGAAGGGGCGCGCTGGCTGGATGGAATCCGCACGCGCTGGCCCTCTCCCGCCGAGGCGCTGATCGGCGATGACGCGGGTGATGCGGCGCGGGCACTGGCCGCGCTCCCCATCGACCACGATGTGCCGCCGGTGGACTTTCACGGCGGCGAGCAGAAGGCGCGGCGGGTGCTGTCCGCGTTCATCGACGGAAAGCTGGGCACGTACGCCACGCGGCGCAACGAGGCCGAAGATCCCAGCAACAGCGGGCTTTCGCCCTATCTGCACTGGGGATTCGTGAGCGTGCACGAGGTGTTCGCGGCCGTCGCCGAGCGCGAGGAATGGACACCCTTGCGCCTGGCGCCCAGGGCCACGGGCAAGCGCGAGGGCTGGTGGGGGATGTCCGCGGATGCGGAGGCGTTCCTGGACGAGCTGGTGACCTGGCGCGAGGTATCGTACAACACCGCGCACTGGGTGCCGGAGCACGACACCTATGCATCGCTCCCGGCGTGGGCGCGGCAGACGCTGGACGCGCACCGCCACGACCGCCGCGCCGAGCTCTTTACCCGCGACGAGCTGGAGGCCGGCGCGACCTACGACGCGCTGTGGAACGCCACGCAGGGGCAGCTGCGCACGGATGGGCGCATCCACAACTACCTGCGCATCCTGTGGGGAAAGAAGTTCCTGGAGTGGACGGAAACGCCGGAAGAGGCGCTCGCCCACATGCTGCACCTGAACAACCGCTGGGCGCTGGACGGCCGCAATCCCAACTCCGTCGGCGGCATCACCTGGGTGATGGGGCGGTACGACCACGCCTGGCAGGAGCGGCCCGTGATCGGCAAGGTGCGGCCCATGAGCAGCGTGGCCACCGCGAAGAAGATCCGCGTCGATGGCTACATCGAGCGCTACGGCGCCGCTCTCCCCGGCCGCACCGCCCCCCGTGCCGACGCCGGCGACGGCCGCGGCGAGGCGCCCGCGCCCCGTCGCGAGCGCAGCAAACCGCGCGATCGCGGCCCGGCGGGCGGCGCCGGCACCTCCGGCCTGGACGTGCTGCCGGAGGAGTGACAGCCGCGTTGCGGTTCTGGCAGATAGGAATCGGCCGCCGCGGGTATGTGCCGATGGCGTCTGGAAGTCCGCGAACGGCGATTGCATAGAAACTCTTCCCGGATTTTTTCCGCCGTCTTGCAGCGATCCTGGCCGTCGAGCAATCTGCCGGTTCTGCTGATCTTGATTGTCTGACCATTCAAGGCCCAGTTGTCCCCCAGTAGATCTCTTGCATACTTTGCAAATTGCGGATGCTACCCTCGATGCCGCCGCCCTCGCCGATGCCTCGGCCCCCGCTCGATGCGGTGTCGGCGCAGGCCGACCGTGTGAAGTCGTAGCCGCGAATTCATTCGTTCCCGTCTCCACGTCGCGCCCGACACCCGCCTCCGCGCAGACCCGTCCCGGTCTGGATTACGTCCGTCGCAGGCAGAGTGCCGTCGGTGGGGCGACTGTCATGCGAGGGCGAGGAGATCCTTCGGTCGGCGCCAGGGTTCACGGCACGGGCGAGTGGCGGCGGCGCCTCCCTCAGGAAAACAAGCGTCGCCGTCCCGTGGAGAGAATCGTAGTGGTGTCGGCGGAGGCCGACAGTGTGTAGCCGCGAATTCATTCGCTCCCTTACTCCGCCGCAGACATCCCTTCCTCACATCCGCCGCGTCCCTTCTTCGCTCTTCGCCTCGCTCCGCCTCCCCTCACCGCCGCTCGTCCGTCCCCGTCGCGACGTCGGGATCGCGGATGCGGGAACGCGAAAAAGCCCCGCGCCTCAGGAGAGAGGAGCGGGGCTTTGGATTTCGTGCGGTGCGGGCGGTCAGTCGGGGAAGGAGATGCTCCCGCCCAGCTCCGGGTGCCCGCCCGTGATCAGGTCCACGATGGCCTCCATCTCGGCGCCCATGTGGTCCAGTCGATGGAGCACCGTGCGCGAGTGCCCGTAGTCGAAGTACAGCGTGACCGCCTCCTCGTGCGCCGGGCTGAACTCCACGATGCGCTGGTCCATCCGCGCCTTGAGGTCGTCCACGATCACCGCCACGGCGTGCCGCACCCGGCGCTGCTCGTCCAGGTTGTCGATGCTGAAGTCACCCGTCAGGCGGGGAAGGAGCATCTCGACCTTCGCCACGCCCTCGGCCGGCGCCTGCACGGAGCCCGCGGACGCCGCCTCGGCGGACGTCACCACGAACTCGCCGGCGGATGCCAGCGCGCGCAGCTCTTCGAAGTTGCAGTGAAAGATCATCGGGGCCTCCCTCCCGAGCGAGTTCCTGCGTACCGGATTAGCAATCGCCGGGCCATCTGGCAGCCACGCCGCCAAGCCGTTCCGACATGCTATCTTACGCCGATGGGTGGACGTTTGTTTCAGGGGCGCGGGTGCCGCGGACCGGGACATTCCGGGGCATTTGCGCCACCGGCACCCATCCGCCCGTGAGGCGGCGGCAGGGCCGGGGAAAGGTGAGGCTCGCGTGGCACAGGTTGCGGTCTCTCTACAATTGCGCCACTACCCATGGGAGCGCAAGGGCGCCGATCGTTCACTCCGTGCCGGTCATCCGCCCCCACGCCTGGAGCGCCCGTTCCGCCGCCTGGTCCGCACTGTCCCCCAGGGCGGTCAGGTGTCCCATCTTGCGGCCGGGGCGCGCCGCCGCCTTGCCGTACAGGTGCAGCGCCGTCCCCGGCACCGCCAGCGCATCCGCCACCCCCGGCACGCCCAGCCCCGTGCCCGCGTCCTCGCCCATCAGGTTCACCATGGCCGCGGGGCGCAGCAGCCCCGCATCCCCCAGCGGCAGCCCGCAGACGGCCCGCAGCTGCTGCTCGAACTGGCTGACGGGGCAGGCCTCCCAGGTGTAGTGCCCCGAGTTGTGCGGCCGCGGCGCGATCTCGTTCACCAGGATGCGGTCGTCCGCGTCCACGAACATCTCCACCGCCAGCAGCCCCACGACGCCCAGCCCCTCCGTGAGCGTCCGCGCCACACGCTCCGCCTCCGCCGCCACCGCCGCGTCCACGCGGGCCGGGACGACGGAGAAGTGCAGGATGCCGCCCCGGTGCTCGTTCTCCGCCACGGGAAACGTCGCCATCTCCCCCGCGGCCGAGCGGGCGCACACCACGCTCACCTCCATCCGGAACGGCACCCGCGCCTCCAGGATGAAGTCGTCCGCGCCCGCGGAGACCGCCTCCCACGCGGCGTCCGCCTCCGCCGCGTCGCGGATCGTCGCCTGGCCCTTGCCGTCGTACCCCATCCGCGCCGTCTTCAGGATGGCCGGCGTGCCGATCTCGCGCAGCGCCTCGTCCAGCTCCCCCCGCGTGCGGACGGCGCGGTACTCCGCCGTGAGGACGCCCAGGCGCCGGGCCGCGTCCTTTTCGCGCACGCGGTGCTGCGCTACTTCAAGAACGTCCGGGGAGGGGTGGATTGGGACGTGCTCGGCCATGGAGCGCAGCGTGGACACGTCCGCGTTCTCCCATTCCAGCGTGACCACGTCGCTGCGGCGGGCCAGCTCCAGGCACGCGGCCAGGTCCTCGAACGGCGCGCGGATGTGGTGGTCGCAGAACTGCGCGGCCGGCGTGTCCATCCCGGGATCCAGCACGATCAGCCGATACCCCATCCGCCGGGCCTCCAGGGCGAACATCCGCCCCAGCTGGCCTCCGCCCACCATGCCGATGGTGGCGCCCGGCAGAAGGGGCGCCGCGATGCGGTGGTCCGTCACGGCGCCGGCTCCGGCCGCAGGGCGTCTTCCGCCATCCGCGCGGCGTACTCCTTCAGCCGCGCGCGCATCTCCGGCTCGTGGCTCCCCAGGATGCGCGCCGCCAGCAGCCCCGCGTTGGCCGCCCCCGCCTTGCCGATGGCCACCGTGGCGACCGGAACGCCCTTGGGCATCTGGACGATGGACAGGAGCGAGTCCAGCCCGTTGAGCGTGGACGAGAGCACGGGGACGCCGATGACGGGGAGCACCGTCTTGGCGGCCGTCATGCCCGGCAGGTGCGCCGCGCCGCCCGCCCCGGCGATGATGACCTGGATGCCGCGGCCTTCGGCCTCTTCGGCGTAGCGGAACATGCGGTCGGGGGTGCGGTGCGCGGAGACGACTTCCATCTCGTGCGCGATCCCCAGCTCGTCCAGCACGCGGGCCGCCTCCTGCATGGTCTCGCGGTCCGAGCGGCTGCCCATGATGATGCCGACGCGCGGCTGATGTTCGGTCACCTGTATGCCTGTACGGGGGTGCGGAACGGTTCGGATTTGCGGTGCGGCGGGAATGTAGGGGAGGGGCGGGGCGGATACAACGCGTCCCCCACCCCCCGGCCCCCTCCCCCCGCAAAACTGCCGCGGGGAGAGGGGGAGAAACTTCACGCCTTCGATGCCGAGCCCGAGCGGCGCCCCCACCCGCTCGTTCCTCGCGACCTCCCCCAAAAAACCCTGGGGGAGGTGAGATGGATCGTGCCCGTGAGCCAACCTCGTGCATCGGGTGGATGGAATCGAGCGACGGCAGGCTTTACGGCGCCCGCTGCGCGGGGCCCCTCACCCCCCGTCCCCCTCTCCCGCAAACGGCGCGGGAGAGGGGGAGAACTTCATCGCGTGCAAGCAGGCGTCCGGCACGGGGTGGACCCGGTGCACGATGGCTGCCTTTCGCCAACCCCTCCCCCGAAGTTGGGGGAGGGGTCGCCCGCCGTTGCGAGGAACGAGCAAAAGGCCGGGCGGGGGAGAGGGCTCCCGTCCCGTGCCGGGCCCCCGCCTTGTTTCCATTTGGGAACGCGCCTACGTTGTCGCCTCACGATCACACGTACGAGAAAGCGGCGCGGCGCATGGACCTCCGAGAGATTCAGCAGCAGGTAGACGCGTACATCGGCCAGTTCAAGGAAGGCTACTTTCCGCCGCTGGTGAACCTGGCGCGCCTGACGGAAGAGGTCGGCGAGCTGGCGCGCGAGATCAACCACCAGTTCGGCCCCAAGACCAAGAAGCACGACGAGCCCGAGGGCGACATCGCGCTGGAGCTGGGCGACATCCTGTTCGTCATCGTGGTTCTGGCCAACCAGCTGGACATCGACCTCTCCGAGGCCGCGCGCCGCACGCTCAGCAAGTACCAGGTGCGCGACGCCAACCGCTGGGAGCGGAAAGAGGGCGAGGAAGACAGGGAATAGGGAATAGGGAATAGGGGTTTGAGGCGCGGGAGAAGGATCGCGCCGGCAGCAACCGGCCCCCACCCCCCGGCCCCCACCCCCCGCGTTCCTCGTGGAGAGGGGGAGAACTGCAACAACGGTTCGGATGGATGGGTTCTCTCCTCTCCGCGCGCAGTTTGCGCGGGGAGGGGCCGGGGGAGGGGCGCCCCGCCCGTGCACGACCCATCCACCGCGAGATCGAATTCTCCCTTCCCCCATGCCGTTTATGGGGGAAGGGCCGGGGATGGGGGGCGCTCAGCCCGCGCACAAACCCTGCATCTGCTACAGAATCACTTTCGCCCTTTCGTACTTCCGCACTCACGCACTCCCTTGAGCAATCCTACCGTCTTCATCATCGACGACGACCCGGACCAGGTGGCGCTGGTGACCGCGCAGATCGAGCGCGGGCGCCGCTTTGCCACCAAGGGGTTCACGCGCGCGGAATCGGCGCTGGAGGAGATCCGCGCGGAGGCGCCGGACGCCGTCGTGTGCGACCTGGTGATGCCCGGGATGGACGGGCTGGCGTTCGTCCGGAAGGTGCGCGAGATCAACCGCTCGCTCCCCCTCATCATCGCCACGGCGCGGGGCACGGAAGGCGACGCGGAGCGGGCGCTGGAGGCGGGGGCCACGGACTTCGTCACCAAGCCCATCGAGCCGCGCGCGCTGGAAACCCGCATCCACCGCGCCCTGGAGCAGGCCCCCCGCGAGGAGCTGCTCGCCTCCTTCACGCAGGCCAAGTTCGATCCCCACGCCATCATCGGCCACCACCCGCTGCTGGAGGAGGTGCGCGACTTCATTGCCAACGTGGGCTCGGTGCCGCAGGTCTCGTCCCTCCTCCTGGGCGAGTCGGGGACGGGCAAGAACCTGGTGGCGCGCGCCATCCACGCGGCCAGCCGCGCGGCGGGGCACCGCTTCGTCGAGATCAACTGCGCGGCGCTCCCCACCCACCTGCTGGAGGCGGAGCTCTTCGGGTACGAGAAGGGCGCGTTCACGGACGCCAAGCAGGCCAAGAAGGGCCTGGTGGAGATCGCGGACGAGGGGACGCTGTTCCTGGACGAGATCGGCAACATGGCGCCGGAGCTGCAGGCCAAGCTGCTCTCGTTCCTGGAAAGCCGCACCTTTCGCCGCATCGGCGCCACGCGCGAGCAGAGCGTGAGCCTGCGCGTGGTGGCCGCGACCAACGTCGACCTCCTGGCGGAGGTGCAGCGGGGCGGGTTTCGCGAGGACCTGTACTACCGGCTGAACGTGGCGTCGCAGGTGCTGCCGCCGCTGCGCGCCATCCGCAGCGACATCCCGGAGATCGCCCGCCACTTCGTGAAGCGCGCGGCGGAGTACTTCGCCAAGCCGCTGCCGGAGATCGAGCCGGAGAGCGAGGAGCGGCTGCAGCGCTACGACTGGCCCGGCAACGCCCGCGAGCTGCGCAACGTGGTGGAGCGGTCGATGATCTTTTCCAAGGGCCCCCGGCTGCGCATCGTGGAGCTGATGCCGTTCGCCACGCCGCAGACGGCCGCTCCGGCGCCCGCGGACGGGCTGGTGCTGCCCCGCGGCCTCACGCTGGACGAGGTGGAGGCGCGCTACATCGACGAGACGCTGAAGGAATTGGGCGGCAACGTGATGGCGGCCGCCGAGCGGCTGGGGGTGAGCCGCAAGGTGCTGTGGCAGCGGCGCAAGCAGCACGGGCTGCTCACCGGAAAGGAGCAGCCGTGAGCGACGAGGCCTATTTGCCACACGAGTCGCCCGAGGCGCTGCGGGCGCGGCTGCGGGCCGCGGAGCACGCGAGCGAGGAAAAGACGCGCTTCATCCGCCACGTGAGCCACGAGTTCCGCACGCCGCTCAGCTCCATCATCGGCTTCGCGGCCCTGCTGGAGCGCGAGGGCGAGCGGATGGACGCGGAGATGCGCGCGGAGTACCTGGGCATCGTCCTGCGCAACGCGCGGCACCTGCTGCACGTGGTCAACGACCTGCTGAACATCTCCAAGGTGGAGGCGGGGACGCTGGAGGTGACGCTCGTTCCCCTGCGCGTGGCGGACGTGGCGGCGGCCGTGGTCACGGCGCTGGGGCCGCAGTCGGGGGAGCGCGGGGTGCACATCCGCGTGGAGGATGGGGGCGCTCCGCCGGCGCTGGCGGATTCCGGCCGGCTGCGGCAGGTGCTCTTCAACCTGATGGAGAACGCCATCAAGTACTCGCCCCGCGGCGCGGAGATCGTCGTCCGCACCTGCGCGCGGGACGGCGAGGTGCGGGTGGAGGTGTGCGACCGCGGGCCGGGGATCGATCCCGGGGACCAGGACCGGCTCTTCAAGGAGTTCTCGCGCGTGAACCCGCCGGGGATGCGCGTCGTGGGCGCGGGGCTGGGATTGGCGCTGTCGCGGATGCTGACGGACGCCATGGGCGGGCGCATCGGCGTCGACAGTGCGCTGGGGGAGGGGAGCACGTTCTGGGTGGCGCTCCCGGCCGCGTTGACCCCCCTCTCCGCGGCGCCCGTGCCCCCGCGCGCGGCCGTCCCCCGCCGGCGCACGGAGACGGTCGCGGTGGTGGATGACGACGCGGACATCCGCGCCTTTGCGCAGGCCGTGCTGCGCCACGCGGGCTACCACGTGGTGGCGGATGACGGCACGCCGGGCGCGGGCGAGCGGCTGCTGGCGGCGCGGCCCGCCATCGTGCTGCTGGACCTGAACCTGGCGGGGCGCAGCGGGGTGGAGGCGCTGGCGGAGCTGCGGGCCGCGCCGGAGCTGGATTCCGCCGTCGTGCTGGCGTTCACGGCCGGCGCGATGTCCGATCCCAATCCTCCCGGCTTCGACGGGCGCGTGACCAAGCCCGTGGAGCCGGACGCGCTGGTGGCCGCGGTGGATGCCACGCTGGAGGCCCGCGCCGCGTCCGCCGCCGCGGATCCGCCTCCCGTGGACGACGAGGACGACTTCCTGGCCCCGTTGCGCGCCCGCTTTCGCGCCGGGCTGGTGGGCCGCCTGCGT
>DATING010000967.1:0-1807 GCA_035474555.1 Longimicrobium sp.
AGAGAGATGGGAGCGGTTCTCTCAGCGCCTCTGCGTCTCTGCGTGAGGCCTTCTGTATTTCCGGATTCGGCACGAGATGCACGAGACGACGCGGGCCGGCACTGTGCCGGCCCGCGTGTTTTTCATCCGCGCGGAGCGGAAGAATGGCGGCACGATGCCGACCGCCCGGTGAGGAGCCGGCGGCGCCTGCGCCAGGAAGTCACCGCCGCTTCTTCCGATTCGTCATCCCTCCGCCTGGGGGATGCTGATGCTGACGCGGCAGCCGTCGCACCAGAAGGTGTAGAGAATGCCGTCGCTGAACGGTTCCCCGACGGTCTCGAGCGGCTCTCCGTCATCGCCGAAGAATTCAGGGCCGTCGGCGGAGGGTTCGCCGGGCGCCACGCAGTCGAGCTGAAACAGGAACGGCATCCTCCTCTCGCAGTCGGGACACGACGGAAAATCGGCCGACTCCATCCACGACGGGTAGCCGCCCACGCGCGTCAGGTTCTCCTGCTCGTACCGCGCGTCCTGCCAGTACCAGCGCGCCGGCGTGGGGACGAGCCGCACCGTCGTTGCCCGCAGCGGGCCCTTGGTATCCCCGTAGTTCTCCTCGCCCTGCTGCGGGTGCGCCGCCGGGCGACCTGCCTCGTCGTGCTTCCACCACAGCTCGCTGTTTTCCCAGATGCAGTGCAGGCAGGTCTCCAGCGACAGCGCCGAGACGGACGTGACCCCCAGGCAGGCGGGCACGGGGTCCAGCGTGAGCAGGTGATGCGCCTGGCGTCCGCACGCGCTGCACTGCGCCGTCCCCGCCCCGCCAAAGCGCGCGGGCACCGCATCGTCCCCGTGCAGGTGGTACGTGGGATGCTCGCGCCCCCAGGACGCGTACACCGGCAGGTAGCCCGCGGGAAACGCGAGGTGATACGACGCCTCCGGATACAGCCGCCGCCACTCGCCCTCCCCGGGCTGCGCGCGCTCGTAGCCCACCGCCGGCAGGTACCGGTCGAGCTGGGCGCCGTGCGGCAGGGGGACGTTGCCGTACGCCAGCTCCTCCTCGTGGCGCTCCACCGCCCGGAACGCGGCGGGCGTGCGCGTCTCCAGCAGGCACTCCAGCGCGCGGTGGCTCCGCTCCCCCACCCCGCTCGTGCGCACCACGTCCAGCAGGTACGCGTGGTGGCGCTCCCCCGACTCGCGCCAGGGATGGGTGCCGACGTCCCGGTCGAAGTTCACCTCCTGCTCGAACAGCTCCGTGAGCCACGGATGGAGGAGCCGCGGGAACTGGAGGGCCACGCGCTCCAGCACCAGCTCCGACGCCGAGCGCGTGTGCAGATCCGAAGAGTGCCGTTCCGCCGGGGCATGCAGCCGCACGGCGAGCTCCGCGAGGGGGGCGACGGCGGATTCGGGGAGATAGCTGATCGCGTCGCCCACGAACCGGACGCCGGACAGCCGCCGCCGGAGCCCGCCCTCCACGAACGACGGCAACGCATCCGGATGCTCCCGCACCAGCGCGAGAAAGCGTTCCCACCCGTACGCCGGGCCGCCGCGCTCCAGGCCGTCCAGGAGCTGCTCCGCCGGGCCGCTCACGCCCCGGTCTCCCGGAAGCAGCACGGTTCAACGTCCCCGCCGGCGTTATGGAAGCAGGTCGAGGAGGTCGCTTTCGCAGTCATAACCTTCTCCATGGTTCGTGAGCGGGTTCAGCAGTCCCGTACAGGCGAGACGCGGGGACCAAGCCGGGTGGCCACGCTGCTCCCGTGGGAAGATAGAGCCGCCGGCACAATCGCCAATTACCGTTCGATGGAGGAACCAGCAGGGTCCGCTCGATACCCGGCCG
>DATING010000968.1:0-2474 GCA_035474555.1 Longimicrobium sp.
GTTAGTGCGGGAGTGCGTGAGTGCGGGAGTGCGAAAGTGCGAAAGTGCGAAAGTGCGAAAGTGCGAAAGTGCGAAAGTGCGAAAGTGCGAAAGTGCGAAAGTGCGAAAGTGCGAAAGTGCGAAAGTATCGTGCGGATGCGGACGGTGGAGAGCAGTTGGGGGCATCGAGCCTGAGCGGATGAATCCGCCGCTGGGAAAGCCATAAGCCCCGTCTCGGCTCGCGGAGCTCGCCGACCGAGGCTTCGACCGCGGAACGGATCGAATGAAAATCCTGCGCGGCCCATCACCGGGGCCGCGCGGGATTCGCATCTGCGGGACAGTCAGTACATCCCGTCGCCGGTCCGGTTGTCGTCGTCGTCGCGGACCACGCGCAGGTCCGGGCGCTCCTGCCGATCGTGGCGCGAACGGTCGCCGGCATCGAGCCCGGCGCGCAGGCGGCGCCCCACCATGAACGCCGCGGTCGCCATCGCCACCACGCCGGCCGCGACCATCACCCGGCCCATCCCGCCGCCCTCGCGGCCGGTCTCCTCCTCATCACCCGTCTCTTCCTCGCGGCCCGATCCGCCCCGGCTCCCGGACTGGCTCCGGCTGCTGGATCCGCGACCGCCGCCCGACTTCCTGGAGCCGGACGCGCGGGAGCCGCCCTGGCCCGTTGAACCGCTCCGGCCGCCGGACGCGCTCCGCTTGCCGGACCCGCCGCGGCTGCCGGATTCGCTCTCCCCGCCGGACTCGCCCTCGTGCTGCTCCATCCAGACGTTGGTGTGGTGGTGGATCTGCCCGTCCGCGCCACGGTACTCCCGCTCCTTCAGCGAGTACTGCTTCGTCTCGCGATCGTTGTCACTCATCCTCGGCATCTCTCCTGGCTCGCTCGGTGTTCCCGCCGTGTGCGGGGGCGGCAACGCCGTGCAGGGTTGGTGCCGGGCGGGAAGCATCCGCTTTCACGAGTCGGCGGGATGGATGCGGTCCGGTGGAGGCACGGCTCCCGGAACACGCCGTCCCCTGCCGCGCGTCTATCCAACCACCCGCCCGCGCGCTAGTTTTCCGGCCCATTCCCATCCATCCGCACGACCCGGAGGCTGAGCGGCACATGACGGACAAGCGTGTTTGCACCATGGCGGCCGGCCTCGTCGGCTCGGAGATCCTGAAGATCGCCGCGGACATCCGGGCCATGGTGGCCGAGGGCGCCGAGGTATGCAACCTGACGGTGGGGGACTTTTCGCCCGCCGAGTTCCCCATCCCGCAGTTCCTGGAGCGCGAGATCATCCAGGCGCTGCAGGCCGGCGAGACCAACTACCCGCCGTCGGACGGCGTGCCCCAGTTGCGGCAGGCCGTCGCGGCGTTCTACGAGCGCTGGCTGGGCCTCAGCTATCCGCTGGAGAGCATCCTGATCACCGCAGGCTCGCGGCCGGGGATCTACTCCACGTTCACGGCCGTGGTGGACCCGGGCGACACCGTTATCTACCCGGCGCCGTCGTGGAACAACAACCACTACGTGCACATGGCCGGCGCCCGCGGCGTGCCCGTGGTGTGCGACGAGTCCACGTCGTTCCTGCCCACGCGTGCCGCGCTGGAGCCGGTGATCCGCGGCGCGCGGCTGCTGGCCATCAACTCGCCGCTCAACCCCTCCGGCACGGCGTTCACGGCCGAGGCGCTGGGCGAGATCTGCGATCTGGTGCTGGAGGAGAACGCGCGGCGCGGGCCGGACGAGCGGCCGCTGTACGTGATGTACGACCAGGTGTACTGGATGCTGACGTTCGACGGCACGCAGCACGTGAACCCCGTCTCGCTGCGGCCGGAGATGCGGGAGTACACCATTTTCGTGGACGGCATCAGCAAGGCGTTCGCGGCCACGGGCGTGCGGGTGGGATGGACGGTGGGCCCGGCGGACGTGACCAGGCGGATGGCCAGCATCCTGGGCCACGTGGGTGCCTGGGCGCCCCGCGCCGAGCAGATCGCCACGGCCAAGCTGCTGGCGGAGACGGACGAGATCGAGCGCTACCACGGGGAGATGCTGAACCGGGTGCAGGCGCGGCTGACGGCGCTGTACGATGGTATCACGGCCCTGGGCAACGGCGGGCTGCCCGTGAGCGCCATTCCGCCCATGGGCGCCATCTACCTGAGCGCGCGCTTTGCCCTGCACGGCTGGCGCACGCCGGACGGCGCCGTGCTGCAGACCAACGAGGAGATCCGGCGCTACCTGCTGGACGCGGCCGGGCTGGCGGTGGTGCCCTTCCAGGCGTTCGGGATGCTGGAGGACACGGGATGGTTCCGCCTGTCGGTGGGCGCCGTGTCGATGGATGCCATCGCGGCCATGTTCGCGCGCCTGGGCCCCGCCCTCGCGGCCCTGCACCCCGCCGAAGCGGCCGCCGCCGCGCACTGACGGGCCAGCGCAGTCCCGACAGAATCCAGAAGCCCCGCCTCGGGATCGAGGCGGGGCTTCTGATTTCGTGCAGGATGGCGGGCCCCCAGACGCG
>DATING010000969.1:0-8751 GCA_035474555.1 Longimicrobium sp.
GGGTTGGAGCGCGACGAGACGCCCACCGCCGACTGGTCGATCACGATCGCATCGGGATGCTCGGGCAGGAAGACGCCGTCGATGAGCGAGCTCTTGCCCGAACCTGCCACGCCGGTGATGACGGTCAGGACCGCCGTCGGGATGTCGACGTCGACCCCCTTGAGGTTGTTCTCGCGCGCGTCCCGGATCGGCAGCCAGCCGGCCGGCGTTCGGACGTGCTCCTTGATGGGCAGCGATCGATCCAGGTAGCGACCGGTCAGCGTGTCGACGTGCTTGAGGTCGGCGAACGCGCCCTCGAACACGACCTCGCCGCCGGCGTCGCCCGCGCCCGGACCCATGTCGATGAGGTGGTCGGCGACCTGCATGACGTCGGGATCGTGCTCGACGACGATCACCGTGTTGCCCTTGTCGCGCAGCTTCTGCATCAGGGCTGTCAGCCGGTGCACGTCACGCGGATGGAGCCCGATGCTGGGCTCGTCGAGGATGTACATGGCATCGACGAGGCTGCTGCCCAGGTGCTTGACCATCTTGATGCGCTGCGACTCGCCGCCGCTGAGCGTGTCCGTCTCGCGGTCCAGGCTCAGGTATTCCAGCCCGATCCCCGCCACGTGCCCCAGCCGCTCCACCAGCGACTCCACGATGGGCGCGGCCTCGGCGTCCGTGATCTCGCGGATGACGGGGATCAGCTCGCCGATCTCCATCGCGGCCAGCTGGGCGATGTTGCGGCCGTTGATGAGGCTCGCCAGCGCGGCGGGGCTCAGCCGCGCGCCCTTGCACAGCGGGCACGGCTGCGGCCGAAGGTACGGCGCCACCGCCTTTTGCGTCCGCTCGGACAGCGTCTTGATGTCGCGCCGGACGTACGCGCGCTCCACCTTCTCGATGATGCCGCTGTACGTCACGTTCATGCTGCTACCGCCGAACTGCATCTTGAACTTGCGGTCCTTGCCGTACAGCAGCAGCTCCATCTCCTCCGGCGTGAAGTCCGCGAGCTTCTTGTCGTTGTCGAAGAAACCGGACGCCGCGTACGCGCTCAGTTCCCATCCCGCGAAGAACGGCACCTGCACGGCGCCCTCGTTCAGGGACTTGGACAGGTCCAGGAAGTCGTCCGAGACCACGCCCAGCTTGCGGCCCAAGCCGTTGCACTCGGGGCACATCCCCTGGGGATCGTTGAACGAGAACGCGTTGCTGTAGCCCGCGTGCGGCTGGCCGACGCGCGAGTACAGCAGCCGCAGCAGCGTGTAGATGTCCGTGATCGTCCCCACGGTGGAGTGTGAGCCGCCGCCCAGCCGCTTCTGGTCCACCACGACGGCCATGCTCAGGTTCTCGATGGCGTCGGCTTCCGGCTGCGGATACTTCGGCAGGAAGTTGCGGACGAACAGGCTGAAGTTCTCGTACAGCTGCCGCTGCGCCTCGGTGGCGATGGTGTCGAAGACGATGGACGACTTCCCGGAGCCCGATACGCCCGTGAAGATGGTGATCTTCCGCTTGGGGATGCGGAGCGACACGTCCTTGAGGTTGTTCTCGCGCGCACCGCGGATCTCGATGAACTCGCTCACGTTGCTCCTTTTCCGAAAGGGCCGTGGACCCGTGCCGGGTCGAAAGGGGCTCGCAATCTATCGCGAGGACGCGTTTCGAGCGAGGGTCGGGGTCCGCAGGAAACAGGAGTGGGGCAGGGAAGCGCGGGCGGGGCAGGGGGTTGGGGGTGATGCGGGTTGATGGGCGGGGATCGGGATGGGGGATTCGGCGGAAATCGGCGTGACGGCGCGACGGCGCGAGGCGGGCCCCGAGCTTCCGGCGAATGAATTCGCGGCACCGAAAACGTGATGTCGGCCTTCGCCGACGGCTCGTGCCCCGGTCGGCGGGGTGCACCGGGCGGAATGTCGTTCGTCGGTGCCCCGTCGGGAGGCGCGCCCGGTGCACCGCGGCCGCGTGCGACGGACCAGTCCGCGCAGGCGGACTTCGTGAATTTCCAGCGGCGAATTCATTCGCTCGGCCGGGAGTTCGCCTCCGCGACGGCACGCGCCCGCTACGAGACCGGCAGTCCGCGCAGGCGGACTTCGTGTGTTTGTTGCGGCGAATTCATTCGCTCTGGCCACGAAGGTCGCCCCTCGCCGCGAGCTCCAGTCCCCCCGCATCAAATCCATCTGCCTTGACGTTTTCCTATATCGGAAATAATATCCGCGCATGGCACGAGCGACGACGACCTCGGATGTGTTCAACGCGATCGCGGAACCGCAGCGGCGGCGCATCCTCGCGCTTCTCCGGACGGGGGAGCGCGCGGCCACGGACATCGCGGACACGCTGGCCCTCGCGGTGTCGCCCACCTCCAAGCACCTGCGCGTGCTGCGCGAGGTGGGCCTGGTGCGCGTGCGGGAGGACGGCCGACAGCGCGTCTACGCCCTCGACGCCGAAGGCCTGCGCGAGGTGCACGAGTGGGCCGGGGGCTTCGCACGGTTCTGGAGCGAGAGCTTCGACCGGCTGGAGGAGTACGTCAGGGAACTCGAACGGGCGGAGGATGGCGATGCAGACGAATGAGGCGATCGAGAGGGAGCAGGACCGGGAGATCGTGACGGTCCGGGTGATCCGGGGGCCCAGGCACCTCGTCTTCCGGGCCTGGACGGAAGCGCGGCACCTGGAGCGCTGGTTCGGGCCGCGGGGGTTCACCACGACGACGTCCGCCTTTGCGTTCCGGCCGGGCGGCGCCTGGGATTTCCAGATGCACGGGCCGGATGGCACCGTGTACCCCAACTGGATCGAATGGAGGGAGATCGTCCCGCCCGAGCGGATCACCTACCGGCAAGGCGGGCACGAGAACGATCCCGGCGCCTTCGAGGGGAGCGTGACCTTCGCGGAGGTTGAGGGCGGGACGGAGATCACGCTGCGCACCGTCTTCAACAGCAAGGCGCAGCGGGATTACGTGGCGGAGCACTACCACGCCGAGGAAGGCGCGCGGGAGACGCTCGAGCGGCTGGACGGCTACGTCGGCGAGCTCCGGTCGTCCGAATCGACGGAGCTGCCGGCGTCCCCGGCCCCCGGCCCGGACGCCGCCGTCCGCACCGAGCGGCTGTTCTCCGCCGATGCGCGGACGATCTTCGCCGCGTTCCAGCAGCCGGATCGCCTCGCCCGGTGGTGGGGGCCGAGCGGCTTCACGAACACGTTCGAGCGCTTCGAGTTCACGCCCGGCGGCCGGTGGGTGTTCGTGATGCACGGCCCCAACGGCGGCAGCTATCCCAACGAGAGCGTCTTCCGGGAGATCCAGCCCGATACGCGGATCGTCATCGAGCACGTCGTGAAGCCCTGGTACCGGCTGACGGTCACGCTGACCGATCGCGGCGATCAGACACACCTGAGCTGGGTCCAGGAGTTCGAGAGCCCCGAAATGGCTGCGAGGATGCGCCCCCTGAGCGAATCCGCCAACGAGCAGAACCTTGACCGGCTCCAGTCGCTGCTCACGGGCGAACCTGCTTGAGACCAGATCCGAATTTTTTGATTTCCTGAGTCATTCGGCGCTGCGCGCACCCTGTCGGATGAAAGTGCTGTTCAACCTCCCCCAGGGGGTTTTGGGGGAGGTGCGAGCCTAAGCGAGCGGAGGGGGCGCTCGCGCGGAGGCTGCCACGCCCGCAAGGTACCGCACTTTCTATTCAGGAAGCCGCGCAGACCCTGCCTAGTGCACGCCGGCGGCCCGCACCGTCTCGGCATCCACGCCGGAGTCCGCGGTGCCCAGGGCCTCTTCGTCGCGCCCCGCCGGCTCCCGCAGCAGCTGGTAGATGATGATCGCGCCGAACGTCGCGGTGCCGATGCCGCCAATGGAGAACCCGCCCAGCTTCAGCACCAGGTCGCCCGCGCCGATGGTCAGCGTGACCGCGGCCGTCACCAGGTTGCGGCTGTTGGAGAAATCCACCCGGTTCTGCACCCAGATGCGCCCGCCGGTCACCGCGATGAGCCCGAACAGCACGATGGAGAGCCCGCCCAGCACCGGGCCCGGGATGGTCCCCACCAGCGCCCCGAACTTGGGCGACAATCCCATCACGATCGCCGCCACGGCCGCCACCACGAAGATGAGCGTGGAATAGATGCGCGTCACCGCCATCACCCCGATGTTCTCGGCGTAGGTCGTCACGCCCGTGCCGCCGCCGGACGCGGCCACCATGCACGCCAGCCCGTCACCCAGGAAGGCGCGGCCCAGGTGGCGGTCCAGCGACTGCCCCGTCATGGCGCCCACCGCCTTGACGTGCCCCAGGTTCTCCGCCACCAGCACCAGCGCCGCCGGCGCAAAGAGCAGCGCCACGTCCCAGCGGAACACGGGACGCGAGAAGTTGGGCAGCCCGATCCACGCCGCCTCGCCGAGCGGCGCGAAGTTGATCACCGGTCCCATCCCCATCCCGTTGGCCAGCACCAGGTACAGCAGGTAGCCGATGACCCCGCCCAGCAGGATGGGCACGCGGCGCAGCAGCCCGGGCGCGTACACGGCCACCACGCACGTCGCCAGCACCGTCCCCAGCCCGATCGCCGTGTCGAAGCCGCTGCCGCTGATGCCGCGCACGGCCACCGGCGCCAGGTTCAGCCCGATCACCGCCACCACCGCGCCGGTCACCACGGGCGGCATCAGGCGCTCGATCCACCGGTATCCCGTGGCCATCACGATCAGGCCGATCAGGGCGTACAATGCCCCCGCCGCGATGATCCCGCCCAGTGCCACGCCGATGTTGGGGTTCGGCCCTTTTCCGGCGTACCCCGTGGCCGCCAGGGTGACCGCCACGAAGGCGAAGCTGCTCCCCAGGTAGCTGGGCACCCGTCCGCCCACCACCACGAAGAAGAGCAGCGTCCCGATCCCCGAAAAGAACACGGAGGTGTTGGGATCGAAGCCCATGAGGATGGGCACCAGCACCGTGGCGCCGAACATGGCGAACACGTGCTGAAAGCCCACCACCATCGTCTGCCCCCACGGCAGGCGTTCCTCGGGACCGATCACCCCGCCGGCAACGGGGGTCCAGCGGGGAAAAAAGCGTTCACGTGCGGGCGAGGGCATGGATGGGCTCGACGGGGGGAGGATGTGGATGTGCTACGGCGGGAAGCATCAAGCAAGCACACGGTAGGCTGCCTGCGCAAGATCGCCGCTGCGGAGAGGTGGAGATTGTCAGGTGTGGTTTTGGAGCTCTTCGCCGATCGGATTGAAGCGACCGCGTAGTACTGTCACAACGCAGTCGCACGACCGGCTTCGTCGCTGAGCGTTGTCAGGGGACGCGAGTGCGGATAACGTGGCGGAGACGCGGTTCGGACCGGGGCCGGAGCAACGACGAGGGATGGACACGATGAGCGAGCGCATCCGCAGGAGTGGCGGCGAGATCCACCTGCGGGCGGCGGAGCGAGCGGATGGCTGACAACGACGAGGTCAACCCCCTGTTCCGCCGCTACCGGCGTGAGGCGGTGCTCCTGCACCGGCCCTGGCCGCCGCACGCCGGGCCGCGGACCCACAGCCATCTCGGCGGGCTTCCCCGGCTGCCGGAGACGCACGCGTGGCCGCGCACCTCCGCCGGCACGCGGCTCCACTTCCTGGCGCAGATCGACTGCGCCGACATCCCGTTCAAGACCGCCCTGCCGGAGCGGGGTGTGCTGTTCTTCTTCGGCCGGGACGACACCGATGCCTGGATGGCCGCGTCACCGGCCACCGACCACTGCCGCGTCCTGTACGCGCCCGACTCCGTCGCGCTCACCCCGCCCCGGCAGCCGCCCGCCGACCTCGCGCCCCTGGGCTTCGCGCGGAAGTGGCTGAACGTCCATCCCGCATGGCCCGTTGTCCCGCTCCGGTTCGACAGCTTTCCAGGCGGCGACGCCCTCCCCCACCCGAACGACCGGGACGCGCGGGGGTGGCGCGGCATCCTCGACCGGCTTGCGCGCGGCGTGCGTGGCGTCCCGGAAGAGCCGGAGATCGGCCCGGACGTGCGCGAGGCCTATGACGCGGAGCTCTACGCGCGGCGTGCCGCCGCGCTCGTCGCCGCCACCGGCGCCCAGCCGCCCGGCACGGCCATGACCTGGAGGGAGGCAGGCGCCGCCATCTTCCATTTCGCCGCCTCGGGCCCGCAAAGCTTTCCCCAGCACTGGGCCTGCATCCATCATCTCGCCCGCGCGATCCTGGACCGCCCGCTCTTCTACTCCCTGGGCGAGGCCAGGGAGGGGGAGCGGGTCGCCGCGGCCGAAGGCTGGCTGGACCGCTCGCGCGAGGGGCCGCTCGATCGCCCGGTGGCGGAGGATGACCGGCAGGCGCTGCGCACCTGGCTGGCAACCTTGGGCGACAAACACGACCTCGTCTGCCGGGGCGCCGCCGGTACGATCCGGTCCTGGGCGGGCGATCCGGCCCTCGCGGCGCTCGTCCCCGGCCACGTCTACGCTGCCTGCGCGCCGTTCTTCTACGGCTACCGCGAGGCGTACCCCCAGTTCTCCCAGATGCTCGGCCACAGCCCCGGCCCCCACGTCGCGCGCCCGGTCGGCGATCCGACGATCTGCCTGCTGAACCTGGACACAGACCTGGCACTCGGGTGGTACTTCGGCGAAGGCGGCCAGTGCACCTTCTGGATCACCCCCGGCGACCTCGCCCGCCGCGACTTCAGCAGGGTGGAGGGCAGGCTCGACGGCGACGGCCACTGATACGGATTCTCCCAATCTCCTGTGCAGAATGGAAGAACGACTTGAACGCAGAGTTCGCAGAGTCGAAAAGAGAGTTCGCAGAGAAAGGATCGATCCGTACTCTGCGAACTCCTTCTGTTCTCTGCGAACTCTGCGTTCAGATCTTTGGCCGGAATGCACAAGAAACCCGGGGAATCGGTATCACACCCGTGCGTCGGAATGGCCGAAGAGTGCCTTCGTCGCTGGGCGGCCGTGTCCTACCCCGTTCATGACGGGACGCGCCCCCATGACGGATGACCGTCGAAGACGATCGGCGTCACCCTGACGCCGGCTGCCGAGACTCGGAGGACGCAGCCCGTAGCGCAGATCGCGGTTGAGACGCGGTACATCCGCGCCGATGTACACGGCTTCCTCGCCGGCGCCGAAGAGGATGCAGGGACTCGCCCCCACATCGCCCCCGCCTCAGGGCCCACGCGGGCGCCACCCATCCCCGGGCACCCGCACCCCTCATACCGGATCGCCAAATTGATTGTGCACGGAGTTCTGCTGCTGCCGCACAAGGAAGGACCTGTTCCCCGTGGCCTCTTTCCCCCTGTGTGAGGCCTTCTTTGAAGTCATGAATGCACAATCAATCAGAGAATGGGTATCACCCCTCCCGCAGCGCCTCCATGGGATGCACGCGCAGGCTGCGGCGCGCGGGGCCCAGGGCGGCGAGCAATCCCACCGTCATCATCAGCAGGCACACCCCGGGAAGCAGCACGGCGCCGCGGCCGTACAGCGCCTGGCCCCCCATCGCCGCGTCCAGCACCACCGCGGCCCCGATCCCCACGGCGACCCCCAGCCCCAGCTGGCGGGCCGAGCGGGCAAAGATGCCGGAGAGGATGCGCCGCGGGTCGGCGCCCAGCGCGGCGCGGATGCCGATCTCGCGCCGGCGCTGGGTGACGGTGAGCGACATCATCGCGTAGATGCCGGCCGCCGAAAGCCCCAGCACGCTCAGGACGATGAGCGCCAGCGTGAGCGCCACCACCTGCAGCGACGCCTGCTCGCGGCGGTACACGTCGGCCAGCGCGCGGGGCGCCAGGCCCAGGGTGGGATCCACGGCGGCGGCCACCGCGCGCATCCGGGCCAGGTGCGCGGACACGTCCCCGCCCCGCACGCGCACGGCCAGGGTCGCGCCCGCCTCCTCCGGGACCAGCGGACGGAACACCTCCGCGTGGTTGGCGTCGGGGTCGAACGCGTTGGCGTGCAGGTCGCCCACCACGCCCACGATCTCGTACCAGCGCCCGGGCGCGGCCGCCGCCGTGTCCCCCGGCTGCGGCGCGGGCGCGGCGAAGCGCACCCGCCGGCCCACGGGGTTGCCGCCGTCCAGCACCTTGCGCGCGAACGTCTGGTTCACGAGCACGGCCGCGGCCGCCGTGTCCGCGTCCCCGGGGCCCAAGGCGCGGCCCGCGAGGACGGCGCTGCCAAAGGTGGACAGGTAGTCGGGGTCCACCTCGCTCACCAGCACGCCGTACCCCGTCTGCCCCTCGGGGGCGGGCACGCCCTCCACCTCCATGGCCGACCAGCGGCCCTCGCCGGGGAGCGTCCCCGCGGCCACGCGCGTGACCCAGGGCTCCGCCTGCAGCCGCCGCGCCACCTCCTGCCGCACGGCCGCAAAGCGGGCGGGGAGCTCGCGCCGGTACGTTGCCGGGTCCGTCCCCGCGGGCGGCTCGGGATCCATCGACAGGTCCGCGGCGACGAACTGGTCCACGGGAAAGAGGGGGCGGGTCATCACCTGCCCCAGCTCGTTCGCCGCGGCGCCCAGGGTAATGGGCATGGCGGCCACGGCGAACGCGACCTGCGCCACGACGAGCACCGTCCAGGTGCGGCCCAGCTGCAGCCCCGAGCCGCCGCCCAGCTGGCGCAGGCTGTCCTGCACGCGGCGCCCCGTGGCGCCCAGGGCGGGGAGCACGCCGGAGATGACCGCGGCGAGCACCACCAGCCCCACCACGTACAGCGCGGTGGCGGGACGAAGCTTGAAGTCCAGCCAGAACGGGATCATGCCGGGTCCCTCCATCCGCTGGATGCGGAGGGTAAGGGCCAGGCCGGCCTGCGCGATCAGCATCCCCACCAGGGCGGCGGCGGCGG
>DATING010000970.1:0-2782 GCA_035474555.1 Longimicrobium sp.
GCGCGGCCCATCCTGTACTTCACCACCCTGTCCGAGCCGCTGGCCAAGGTCGTCCGCTACCTGCAGGGCTTCGCGTTCTTCGACGAGAGCAAGCTGGGCACGCAGGTCATCTACGAGGACGTGGGCCCGCAGCTGGCAAAGGAAGGCGCGCCGGCGCTCGTTCCCCTGCTGCGCGAGGCCATCCGCACCCTCTCGCCCAAGGTCATCGTCATCGACTCCTTCAAGGCCGTGCACGACCTGGCGCCCTCCGTGGCGGAGCGCCGCCGGATGGTGTACGAGATGACGGCGCTGCTCACGGCGTACGGCACCACGGCGTTCCTCCTGGGCGAGTACACGGAAGAAGACATCCTGCTCTACCCGGAGTTCGCCGTGGCCGACGGCATCGTGGAGATGTCGCGGCGCCGGCTGGGCAACCGCGACGAGCGCTACTTTCGCGTCTACAAGCTGCGGGGCAGCCGCTACCTGGAGGGCGCGCACGCCTTCCGCATCACGGGCTCGGGGCTGGACATCTACCCCCGGCTGGTGAGCCCCCGCATGCCGGAGGGGTACGAGCCGGCGACGGAGCGCATCTCCACGGGCGTGGCGGGGCTGGACCAGATGCTGGATGGCGGGCTGTGGCGCGGCACCACCACGCTGCTGGCGGGGCCGTCCGGCGCGGGCAAGACGACCATCGCGCTGCAGTTCGCCCTGGAGGGGGCGCGGTGCGGCGAGCCCAGCCTGTACATGAACTTCCAGGAGAACCCCACGCAGCTCATGCGCACCATCCGGGGGCTGGGGGTGGACCTGGAGCAGGCGCAGGCGCAGGGGCTGGACCTGGTCTACGCGTCGCCCGTGGAGCTGCAGATCGACAGCATCATCGTGGACATGTTCCGCCGCATCCAGCAGCGGGGGGTGCGGCGGCTGGTGATCGACGCGCTGGGCGACCTGGCCAGCGCGGCCACGGACCCGCAGCGGCTGCACGACTACCTGTACGCGCTGGTGCAGCACTTTGCCGTGAGCACCATCACCAGCGTGCTGAACTTCGAGACCACGGGCAACGCCCTGGCGGGGAGCGGGATGCAGAACGCCATGAGCTACCTGTCGGACAACGTGCTGCTGCTCACGGTGGACGGCGAGGAGCAGACGCGCCGCAAGCTGCGCGTGCTCAAGACCCGCGGCAGCGCGCACGACACCAAGGTGCGCGAGGTGGAGATCACCGAGGCCGGGCTGACGGTGCTGTGACGTCCCCCAATCCCGCCGCCGTGGCGGTGGACCCCGCCTTCGCGCAGCTGCGCCGGCTCACGGAGATCAGCCGGGCGCTCACCTACACCACGTCGCTGGAGCAGGTGACGCGGCTCACGGTGGACCGCGGCGCCGAGCTGCTGGACGCGGAGTCCGCCGTGCTCATGCTGGCGGACGCGGAGGGGCTGCTGCACGTGCGCGGGGCGTGCGGCATCGACGAGGCGCGCGTGGCGCGCTTTCGGACGCCGCTGAGCGAGGAGGTGTTCGGGCGGCTGCAGGGGCTGCTGGCGGTGCCGGACGACTGCTTCATCGCCGTGCCGCTGGTGGTGGGCGGGGCCGTGACGGGGCTGCTGGCCGTGGCCACGCGGCAGGCGTCGACCCCCGCGGACGAGTCGGTGCTTTCCGCGCTGGCGGACCAGGCGGCCGTGGCGCTGGAGAACGCGCGGGTGGGGGGCGAGGTGCGGGGGGAGATGGAGGACCGCCTGCGCGCGATCGAGGGGGCCACGAGCGCCAAGGACCGCGCCCTGGCCACCCTGGCGCACGACATCCGCTCTCCCCTGGGGGCCATCGACGGCTACTGCAGCCTGCTGGAGGACGAGATCTACGGCCCCGTGAACGACCGGCAGCGGGAAACGCTGGGGCGGGTGCGGATGAGCGGGCGGCACCTGCTCTCGGTGCTGGACAACGTGATGGAGATGGCCCGCATCGACGCCGGGGTCGTGCGGGTGGAGGCGGAGCCGGTGCGGCTGGCGGAGGTCGCGGCCGAGGCCGTGCACATGCTCATCCCCGCGGCGGATGCGCGGCTGCAGACGCTGCAGCTGGTGCGCGCGGCGGACCTGGTGGCCACGGGCGACAAGGCCCGCGTGCGGCAGGTGCTGGTGAACCTGATCGGCAACGCGGTCAAGTTCACGCCGCAGGACGGCTCCATCGCCGTGACGGTGGCCGTGCACGGCGAGGGGGACGCGGCCCGGGGCGAGGTCCGCGTGTCGGACACGGGGCCGGGGATCGCGGCGGCGGAGCAGGCGGCCATCTTCGAGCCGTACTACCGCAGCGAGGGGACGGCGCAGGCCCCGGGCGTCGGCCTGGGGCTGGCGATCTCGCGCGGGCTGGTGGAGCAGATGGACGGCGAGCTGCTGCTGGAAAGCGAGCTGGGTGCCGGCACCACCTTCATCATCCGCCTCCCCCTGGCCGTCGACCCCGCGGACGAGCCGCCCGGCTGACGTCCCGCGCGCTACCCGGCGGACGATCGCCGGGCGAAGAAAGAAGATGAATCACGCGGAGGACGCGGAGACGAACAGAGAGGACGCGGAGACAGAAGGTTTTCTCCGTGTCCTCTCTTTATCCCTCCGCGTCCTCCGCGTGATTGGTTTTTCCCACCGTATGCCCCGCTCCAAACCTGGGTTCGATAGGATTTCCGCGGCGGAGCACGCACCATCTTCGCGGCCGTACCACCTGATACCGTTTCCCACGGTTCCGTGTGCACTCGACCATCGTCTTTCACGCAGAGCCGCGGAGGAGAAAAGAGAGCCGCAGAGAACGGATTCGCCTCTGCGTCTCTCTT
>DATING010000971.1:0-3989 GCA_035474555.1 Longimicrobium sp.
GGGCTGGCTGGTGAAGCGTCGGTGAGCGCGGTGGATATGCTGGTCGACGCTTGGTGGGCCCTCCTCGCCTGGTGGCCGTTTCCGCCCCTGGGTTCCGCGGCTCTGCTGCTGGGCACCCTGCTTCTGGCGCAGGCGCTAAGCCTCGTTTGGGAGAGGCGAGAACTGCTGCGAATGCTCTCGCCCCTGGAGCGCCGGGCGGGGGTAATACTGCTTCTACTCTGGGTGGTCTTGATAGCCCTCTGGGCTGCGGACGATCAGGGCCTTGCCTGGACGGCTACGCTCGGGGGCGCGTACGCGCGCTGGTTTGTTGGACAGGCGGTACGCCTCGGAGACGCCGGCCTGCTTGGCGTCTCCGAGGACGAAGACGACGAGGATGACGAGAACGGCTAAAATCGGCGCCACTGCTGAGAAAACGAGCCCCCCGGTCCACTTGGCCGGGGGGCTCTGCGCATCCCTCTCAGGGGTTTTGGCGACCTAGCGACCGTGCGGGAAGGTTGGCCTGACGGCTCCTGACGGTGGCTGGCCCTGCCTGCCTCAACCGGAGCCGTTGACCTGCGCACTGGCGCTAGGTCAACAGGCGCACAGAGGCACAAATGGTAGACCAGCGTTTCGTTCCGGCCGCGTGGATGGGGAAGCCCGTGCTTCGGGCAGAGGACCTTGCCCCGGTCCTCGAAATTCACGTGGACGACATCTACCGCATGTCGAAGAACGGGGAAATCCCGGGATCCTACAAGCTCGGCGGGCGGCGCCTGTTCCGCACGCAGGCGGTGGTCTCGTGGCTGGCCGGCGAGCCTGCGGCCGACATCGACCAGGCTGCCTGAGGAGCCGAATGGCGCGCAAGCTGAAGTCTCTCAAAGACCAAGCCAAAAACTACCACCAGATCCGGTTCAGGACCCCGGGGTGGCAGACTGGCCGGTTCGAGATGAGCTCCGGTAGCACGGACCGGAAGACGATGGAGGCATATCGCACCAAGCTCCAGTCGCTCTACACCGAGGGGCGCTTCGATGTCTTGGAGGCGGTGAAGGCACGCCGGATCTCTCTTCCCATCCTCAAGAACGTGATGGATGAGAAGGGTGCGGCAGGAGCGGTCGCGCACCTGAAGGAACTGGATCGCCAGCGGACGGAGCGGAGCGTGGACGTCGCCCCGCTGCTCGAGGAGTTCCTGGCCGATCCGAATCGCGAGGTAAGCGAGACGACCACAGTGCTCTACCGCGACCAGATCTCGGCCTTCGTCGTTTTCGTAGATCTGGAGGTCAACGGACCGCGAGACGGAAAGAAGGCGAAGGCGGAGGCCCAGCGGGAGCCGGTGACGCTGCGGCACCTCACAACCGAGTGGGTTGCGAAGTGGGTGAGGCACTTGGAGAAGCGCCCGAGCGTCCGTTATCCGAAGAAAGTCACACTCGCGACCCGAACGGTGATCCACCACCGCGCGAGCCTCAGCGCGTTCTGCACCTGGCTGGTCGCTCGGCAGCACTTGCAGGCAAACCCTGTCCAGGGCGCCTACAAGCCGAAGATGGCGAAGGAAGATCCGGTCTACATGACGCGGACGCAGTGGTCGATGTTCCGGGCTGAGAGCGAGGCGTACGACCGCGAGCGAGAGTACCCCCGCCAGCTTCCGAACTCGCTTTGGTGGAGGTTCCTCGTCGCGACCGGGGCGACCACGTATAACGAAGGTGGTACGGTCACGATGCGCGATATCCACTTGGAGGAGGGCGCGTCGTTGCCGGTTGTGAGGGTGTGGCTGGGCGGAACCAAGTCCGGCAATCGGCAGCGCAGTCTGTGGATCGCCCGCTCGCTGGCAGAGGAGATCGCAGCATACGCGAAGCGGTGGGGGCGTCGGTACAACGAACCTGTGTTCCCCTTCAACCGCTGGGAGGGTCACCACTGGTTCGAGAAGGTCTGCGATCGGCTGGTGACGCAGGGGCACGCGGGGTTCGATGAGTTCTCCCCATATGCCCTGCGCCACACGTTCGCTGTACATATGATCCAAGGCGATCCGGAACGTGGAATTCCAGGCGTGGACATCGTGACCTTGGCCAGGCTGATGGGGCACGGGGACAACATCCAGACGACGATGATCTACGCGAGGCACGTCGCTGACCACGCCGCCCGCGGGTGCCAGGTGTTGCACGAGACGCTCGCGCTGGGATAGCGGGCTGCGGCTGAAGAAAGAAGGGCCTCCGAACTGATCGGAGGCCCTTTGTTGTGCCCTGTTCCGAAGCGACCCGGCTGCCACAGACGGCATAATGACGGCAGCCCCCATTACCCCCTCACCGCGGGCGCGCCAGATTCTGCTGCAAGCTGCGTTCAGGGATGAACTTACGCGAATGGCGACGGCACACCCCTCCCTGATCCTTCATCAGCGAGATCAGGGGGGAAACGACGAGCGTCACCCCCGGGAGGAGCATGGCGGGGACCTGGTAGCACAGGCTCTTGCCGCCGCCGGTGGGCATGATGGTGAGCGAGTCGCCCCCGCCCAGCACGTTGCGGATGGCCTGGTCCTGCCCGGGGCGAAAGTCCGCGTACCCCCAGTACTGGCGCAGCGTCGCCCGGCCGGCCTCCAGCGGATCGCCGGGCAGGGAGTGCGGGGGGACGATGACGGACGGTGCCGGGACGCTCATTCCGTTGCACGCGATCGGTGGACGAGACGAGAAAGGGAACAATATGGACGGATTCGCTCCGCTTTCCAAGCCCCCCGCCCGCAGAACGTGTCCGCCGTGTACGCGAAGGCGGGGATTGCCGGGTGCGGAGCCCGTACTAAACCGATCCGCCCCGCACGTTCACCCCGTGGACGAGGCACGGCACCGCGGAGGTCTCCCTGCCCTTCGGCCCCTCGTCCGCGCCCGAAACGCGGGACTCGACCCCGGCTGCACGCCCAAACTGGGGCACGGGTGACCCACATCCACCTGCGGTGATCCCGAATTGGCACCTGGATGCGGGTACTGGGGAACCGGCGTCCGCGCAGGCCCGGTTGGGCCCATCCATCCAATCCGCTTGTTTTCAGCGAGGGACGATAGACGATTTTCCAGCATCCGCGCGGGAAATAGCCCCTGTTGCCAGAGTGTGAATACGATCAAAAATCCCGGGTGGATGCGCACGCGTGTAGCAGTTGTGCAAAGCCGTTGCGCGCAAGGGTCTGTGCCATTACCATTCGGCCGTGTGCGGAAGAGGTCTTTTCGGCGGCCGCACCCGCAATTCCCTTCGGTCGCGCCGCACGTCCGCACGCCCCGATTCCGAACGCTCCACCGGCAGCCACACCCCATCGGGCCTTACCACGGCGCGCCGCGCGAGCGGCTTCCCGTAACCGGCCCCGCATTCCTGATCCACAAAAACGCACCACGGTTTCCGGGCGAGCCAACCGCCCGGCGCCGCACGTGATCACACCCCCGGAGATCCCAATGCAGCACACGTCCGAGTCCCGCTCCGCCCTGTCCGCCGCGACCCGCCGTCCCTGGACCGCGCCGCGCGTGGACGACATGCCGCGCCTGACCGACCTGACGCTGCAGACCAACGGCGGCATCGAGGGCGACTGCGACGACAACAACCCGTCGAGCTGCTTCGGCTGATCGCGTCCGCTCCCCTTTTCCTGGGGAGGCGCGGCGCGGGGGGCGGACCTCATCCGCCCCCGGCCGCGCCGGACGCCGGCTCCCCCGCGGCGGGGCAGCGCTCCCGGCTGCAGTCCCCGCCCGTACCGTGAAGGATCGATGGTGATGTTCCTGGGCTTCGCCCTCACGGAGCACTGCAACCTGCGGTGCCCCCACTGCATCCGCGACGATGTAACCACCGTCCGCAACCTCCCGGAGGAGCTCCTCTTCCGGACGGTGGACGAGGCGCGCGAGATCTTCGGCGCCGGGCTCGCGGTGAGCATGACGGGGGGGGAGCCCACCCTGCACCCGGGGTGGGACCGCATCGTCGCCGGGCTGGCCGCGCGCGAGGTGCCGTACCGGTTCGTGACCAATGGCTGGCACATGCGCCGGCTGATGCCCGGG
>DATING010000972.1:0-11728 GCA_035474555.1 Longimicrobium sp.
CCACGGGTTGGCGGCGCGGGTGGGCTCGCAGCCGAGCGGCGCTCCCGTTTGCCAGTACACGCCGATGAGTTTCCGCCCCGCCGGGTGCAACTCGCGAGCCGTGGACCGGGGGGATGATTAGCGGATCATGGCCGCCTGGACGTACAGCGGACCTAAGAGCATGACCGTGCGTGAAGCATTGACCGAGCGTCGGTTGGTGTGTGCACCGCCGTGACCACCACCCCGCCGACGCGCCGGTTGAAACCTTGCGCCAACAATCTGCTTCGTCTTTACTTGAGCATCCCCCATTGCCGAGGGGAAGCATGCACATGCGCGGCAGACACTACCGCGCCGACAGGAGCCCACCGTGATCGAATCGCTCAAGCTTAGGGACTTTACCGTCTTCAAAGACGCCACGTTCGATTTCGCGTCTGGATTGAACGTGGTCGTGGGCGAAAACGGCACCGGTAAAACACACATCCTCAAGCTTGCCTACTCGCTCACGCAGGTCTGCGCCAGGGGCGCCCGTGAAACGGGTTCCGCCCCAACCAAGAGCTACCTTCAATCCGCGATCGCGAACAAGCTTACCGCCGTCTTCCGTCCCGACGAGCTGGGACGTCTGGCGCGCCGCGATCGGCGTGGGCGGCAGCGCAGCGAGGTCCACTGCCGGTACCGCGTGCCCATCGATGACGTGGCGTTCTCATTCAACACCGCGAGCAGGTCCGAGGTCGTCGTGGACCGGGCGCCTTCGGCATGGATCGAAAAGCTTCCGGTGTACCTGCCCACCCGCGAGTTGCTGACGCTGTTTCCCGGATTCGTTTCGCTCTACGAGACGAGCTACCTGCCTTTCGAGGAGACGTGGCGCGACACCAGCATTCTTCTTGGCGCGCCCCTGGCGCGCGGACCCCGTGAGAAGCGCATCAAGGAGCTGCTGGTTCCGCTCGAAGAGGCCATGAACGGCAAAGTAGAGCTGGACGAGGGCGGCAGGTTCTATCTGAATTCCGGGGGTGTCTCCATGGAGATGCACCTGGTTGCCGAAGGGCTGCGGAAGCTCGCGATGATCGCCCGTTTGATCGCCACGGGCTCACTTGTGGACAAAGGATTCCTATTCTGGGATGAACCAGAGTCCAACCTCAATCCCAGGATCATCAGAACGGTGGCCCTGACGATCGTTCACCTGGCGCAAAGCGGCATTCAGGTGTTCGTGGCGACGCACAGCCTGTTCTTGCTGAGAGAGCTTGACCTTCTGCTCCAACAGCCTGAGAACAAAGAAACGGATCGCCGGTTCATCGGGTTGCACCCTGGTGCCGGCGGTGGCGAGGTGATGCAGGGCGACAGCGTAGATGAGATCGGCGACATCACTGCCCTGGAGGAGGAGCTTCGGCAATCGGACCGGTATCTCGAGGTGGAGCCTGCCTGATGCCTTCGATCACGGAGGGTGATCTCACGTTCGACTTCCCGGCCGGATGGGAGGTGTCGAAGCTGGATGAGTGGAGCTTCTATCGCAACCAGTTCCAGAACGTCTGCAACGGTACGAAAGCCATCGATATCATGGCCGTGGAGCCGGCTCATGCCTGTGCCTGGTTCATCGAGATCAAGGACTACCGGCGGCACGCCCGCAAGAAAACGGCTGACGTCGCCGACGAGATCGCCCACAAAGTCCGCGACAGCCTGGCGCTCGTCGCGGTGGCGAACGTGAACGCCAACGACGACGATGAAAAGGCGCGGGCGGGACGTGCACTGCGCTCCCGGAAGATCAGGGTGGTGCTCCATCTCGAGCAGACCACCAGGCCTTCCAAGCTGTATCCGCGCAAGATCGACCTGGCCAATACGCAACAGAAGCTCCGTCAGCTGGTGCGAGCCATCGATCCACACGCCCTCGTATGCGAGACGAGTGTGATGGGCGGGTGCGGGTGGACGGTGCAGTAAGCCGTCGCACGCAATTCGTTCGATCAGGGTCGCGTGCCCCTGGGAACAGATTGATTGTCGAGCAACGGGCGTGCGAACTGCGCGCCCGTTGTGTACTTTGTGCACATGCCACCGTCGAAGCCCGCCCCCGCCCCCGCCCGCCGCGGCCCCAAGCCCAAGCCGCGCGCCCTTGATCTGCGCATCAGCCTCGCGGAGATCGAGCCGCCGATCTGGCGTCGGGTACGCGTGCCGGACGCGTACACGCTCGATCAGCTTCATCGCTTGATCCAGATGCTGTTTGGGTGGCGGGACGAATACCGGTACGGCTTCGAGGCCGCCGGGGAGCACTTCGAACCGTCGTACGAGGAGGGCCATGACGACGATGACGATGGCACCCCCTCCGTCCGACTTCGCGATCTCCAGCTGGGCAAGGGCGCGCGGTTCACGTACACGTACGGTTTCCGCGATCAATGGACGCACGAGATCGTGGTAGCGGACGTGTACATCATCACCCCGATGGACGAGGATGACGAACGCCTGCTGCCCATGCTGTACGGCGGAGAGCGCGCGGGCCCACGAGAGGAGGTGGGAGATCCGGCCAGCTATCGGGAGATGATGGAAGCGCGTGCGGATCCGCATCACCCGGAGCACGGCCATGATCGCCTGTGGGCAGGGATCTACGACCCCGAGCAGTTCGACGTGTGGATGACCCGCAACAACTTGATCCTCGCCGCGGTCTGGGGGGCGATCTGACATGCCCGTTCCGCGACGCAAGAGGCTGAACCGCGCCAAGCGGCTGAACGTGGCCAAGGCGTGGGTCTCGGCCCGTGCCGGCAGCAACCTGATCCGCGGCTACCGCACGTGGTTCGGCGTGTCGGAGGTGTGCGCCACCACCGAGTTGCGGATGATCGGCGTCGACATCCCCGACGCACGCCTGGAGCAGGCCCGGCGCAACGAGCAGGCGCGTGCCGCGCATCGGGCCCGGCAAAGAGAGAAGTACGCGCCCAGGATTTCCATCCGCGAAAGCAACGACGAATTCGCGTTCATCGCCGGATACACGGAAGGGGGTGCCCCGTACGGCATCACCTGGGACGAGTGGGCGGAGGGAGACGTTTGGTGAACCTCCGCGCATCCACAACTGGACGCGGACCCACGAACCACTACCGTAGAACGATGCCCGACCGGATCGAGAAAAAGGAGTTCGTCCGCCGTGTAGCCGCGCGGATGGGGAGCGACGAAGCACAAGCGGCCGCGTGGGTGGACGGCATCCTGGAAGAGATGTACGACACCTTCGAGAGCCGGCATGGACTCACGCTGCCGGGGTTCGGCGGCTTCTACCTGGAACGACGGGGCGACGGCACCGCCTTCAAGTTCAATCCTGCACAGCGCCTGCGCGCCCTGTTCGGCTGGTCGTCCACGTACCGGGGCTGAACCGGCATCTTCCACCACGTCACTCCATCATCGACCGGATGGCAAAGCCTGTTGGCAAGCGCGAGCTGAGAAAGCACCTGCGGCTGCGGGCACCGGCAACCTGCGCTGGCGCACGCCGACTCACCCGGACTGCCGATCCACCGACCCGATCCCCCGTGTGCCCCGATGAAGAATCCCGATCCACGGGCCGCCGCCGCGCGCAAGCTCGCAGCCCTGGCCGAGCAGCTGCAGGCGGGGGCGTGCTTTCCCGTCACGCGGCTGACGGTGCTCAAGCGGCTATGCAGTGAGTCGCAGGACGCCGCGGCCTTTGCGCACTACTTGGCGGAGCTGGCACAGGACAGGTTCCGGCAGGCTCCGCCGTCGCACCTGGAACCGGATCGCGTCCGGGCGTTCGGCGCGCGGATCGATGCCGCGTTGAACTGCATCCACGCGTACCGGTCCGCACCGGACCGTGACGCCGAGCTCGCCTTGCGGGCCGCGTGCCGGGAGCTGGAGTCCGCGCAGGCCGAGACCCGCGACACGCGATGGGCCACCGTCCGCACCATCGACAGCCGTGAGGCGCTGGTGGTGGAGACGGCGGTGCACTGCCTCCTCGAGCCGCGAGACTCCGCCCGCTGGGGATATTCGCTGGGGCGCAAGCACGCGGAGCGCTACGATCCACGTTGCGGATCGGGCCTGTCACCCGCATCCGCGCCGTACGTGCGCGAGATCGCGGAGTTCTGGCTCGCCGCGCCCCCGCACCCCGTCCGCTAGCCATCCGCGGCCGAGGATCGGGCGAGATCGGCAGAAGCGAATCCGGACACACCGCGGAGAACACGCCGTCCCTCCCCGGCAGGCCCTCCGCCCGCGCGCCGGTGCGACCCTCGCGCGAACCGGTCACTCCGGGCACTTTCGGCCGCGTCCACGGTGCGCTACTGTATCGCGTTTCCCGCGAGACGCTGTTCTCTCCATGGTTCCGCGCAGGACAGATGACGACGTACCGCCCCGAAAATCCGCTCATCGTGCAGGGCGACCAGAGCGTGCTGGCGGAGGTGGCCAGCCCGCGCTTTGCCGAGGCGCGCGACCGGCTGGCGCGCTTCGCCGAGCTGGTGAAGTCGCCCGAGCACGTGCACACCTACCGCATCACCCCGCTCTCCGTGTGGAACGCGTGCGCCGCGGGCGCCGATCCCGGCGAGATCGTGGAAGCGCTGCGCGAGTACGCCAAGTACGCCGTCCCCGCCAACGTGGAGCGCACCATCCGCGACGCCGCCGGGCGCTACGGGCGGCTGCGGCTGGAGCGCGACGCGGACGGGCTCGTGCTGGCCTGCGACGAGCCGGCGGTGATGGAGGAGGTGTCGCGCATCCAGAAGGTCGCAGCGCACCTGGGCGCGCGGCTGGGCCCCACCGCGTTCCGGGTAGAGACCGGCGAGCGCGGGCGGCTCAAGCAGGCGCTGGTCAAGGCCGGCTGGCCGGCTGAAGACCTGGCCGGCTACACGCCGGGCGAGCCGCTGCCCATCGCCATCCGCGACACGACCCGGGCGGGGGCGCCGTTCACCCTGCGCACGTACCAGGCGGACGCGGCGGGCGCATTCCACGCGGGCGGCAGCGACCGCGGGGGCTCGGGCGTGGTCGTGCTCCCCTGCGGCGCGGGCAAGACGGTGGTGGGGATGGAGTGCATGGCGCGCGCGGGGAGCTCCACGCTCATCCTCACCACCAGCGTGACGGCCGTGCGGCAGTGGAAGCAGGAGCTGCTGGACAAGACCACGCTGCACGACGACCAGGTGGGCGAGTACACGGGCGAATTCAAGGACGTGCGCCCCGTGACCGTGGCCACCTACCAGGTGCTCACCCACCGCGACGACCGGCACGGCCCGTTTCGCCACCTGGAACTGTTCGACCAGCGCGACTGGGGGCTCATCGTGTACGACGAGGTGCACCTGCTCCCCGCGCCCGTCTTCCAGGTGACGGCGGGGCTGCAGGCGCGGCGGCGGCTGGGATTGACGGCCACGCTGGTGCGCGAGGACGGCCGCGAGGACGACGTGTTCGCCCTCATCGGCCCCAAGAAGGCCGACGTGCCGTGGAAGGAGCTGGAGGGCCAGGGGTGGATCGCCAAGGCGGCGTGCACGGAGGTGCGCGTCCCCCTCCCGGACGACCTGCGGATGCCGTATGCCGTGGCCGAGGCGCGCAACAAGTTCCGCATCGCGTCCGAGAACCCCGCCAAGCTGGACGTGGTCCGGCAGATCCTGGCGCGGCACCCCGGCGAGCCGGCGCTGGTGATCGGGATGTACGTGGAGCAGCTGGACGTGCTGGCGGCGGAGCTGGGCGTGCCCCTGCTCAAGGGCTCCACCCCACAGAAGAAGCGAGACGTGCTGTACCGCGACTTTCGCGAGGGGCGCATCCCCGTGCTGGCCGTGAGCAAGGTGGCCAACTTTGCCGTGGACCTGCCGGATGCGTCGGTCGCCATCCAGGTGTCCGGCACCTACGGCTCGCGGCAGGAAGAGGCGCAACGGCTGGGGCGCGTGCTCCGTCCCAAGTCTGGCGCCAACCAGGCCCACTTCTACACCCTCGTGAGCGCCGACACGGACGAGCAGGAGTACGCGCTCAAGCGGCAGCTCTTCCTGTGCGAGCAGGGCTACGAGTACAGGATCACGGACGCGGCGGAGCTGGCGGCGGAGCTGACGGATGCGGGGGAGCTGGCGGATGCGGAGGAGGTGGCCGCGTGAAGGTGCCGCCGGAGAACTGGGCCCCCGCGCTGGAGTGGCTGCCGCGGTGGGACGGCGTGTCGTCGGCGGCGCGAGCGGCGTGGCTCACCATCAAGCCCACGCCCGGGACCGGGGCGCTCGCCGAGCGGGTCGCGGACGAGCTGGTACAGGCCGGGCTGGTGGACCCGCCCGGGCCCAAGGGGAAGCAGCACAAGGTGGTGCCCGAGGCCAAGCCGCTGCTGCGGGTGCTGCGGGCCATGGACCGGGTGCCGGTGTTCGACGTGCAGCGCGGGGCCGCACAGGCCTACATCCGTGAGCACCTCACGCACGAGCAGATCAACTTCCTCAACAGCGAGGGACACAGCTACGCCTGGAACAGCCGCGCGGGCGAGGTGGAGGAGCGCGTCACGTCGGTGGGGTGGATCCAGGTTCTGCTGGAGCTGGCTGACGCGGACGCGGCGCGAAAGTGGGAGGCGCGCCGCCGCCCGCAGAACGAGGCGCCGATGCTCGCGGACCCGTGGGTGGTGGCGGCCCTGCAGCGGCTGGTGATGGCGCTCAAGGACCATCCGGAGGGGCTTCCGCTCCGCCAGCTGCACGAGTTGCTGCCGGACGTGGAGCCGCAGCATCGCGCCGGTGCGCTCGCGGCGGGCGCGCGCTACCTCTTCCTCTTCCCCGCCCTCCGCAGCCGCGGGGCGGAGCCGTGGATGGGGCTGCTGCCGGACGTGGCGCGGCGGATGGGCCCCCCGCCGCCGCCCCCGGCGGCCGTCCAGGCGCTGGAGACGTTCGAGGTGCCGTTCCGGGTGGCGGACATGACGGCGGTGGCAGTGGAAGCCGCGACGGCGCCCCTCCCCCTCCGCGCCAGCGACTACACGCCGTACGCCCGCGCGCTCAAGACGATCGCGTCGCGCCTGGTATCCCTGCCGGCGTGGGCACAGGACGTCCTGGTCACCCGGTCGCCCGAGGAGGAGATGGAGGACGGGGATGCTGAGCCCGTCGCGGAACGGATCGACAGTGCCGTGGGGCTGCTCAGCACGCTCAAGCTGATGCAGATGCGCACGACGAGCGACCGGCACCACCTCGTCCTCACCCGGGCAGGCGAGCGCTGGCTCGCGCTGGGCGAGGGCGAGCGGCTCAAGGAGGTGCTGGACGCGTTCCGTGCATCCACCCAGCGGATGCCCGGGTCCTGGTATGACGGCTCCGCCAAGCTGGACTTCTTCGGCGCGCGGTTCCCGTTCTCCCTCCCGACGACGGGGCTGGACGTCCGGCGCGCGCTCGCCGACGGATTTCTGTCGGTCCCGGCGGGCGCCATGGTGCCGCTGATCGAGTTCGCGACGCACGAAGCACGCGTGCGCAACCCGCTGCTCGCGGCAAGCAGCACCCTCCGGCACGACGTGTGGGGCAGCATGCCGAAAACGCCGGAAGGATGGGAGGCGGCCTGGGCATCGCTGCTGATGGGCTTCCTGTTCCTGCGCCTGGCGCCCTTCGCGGGCGCGCGCCTGGGGCTGCTCGACGGGGACCGCCTGGGGTTCGAACTGACGGACGCCGGTCGCTACCTGCTGGGCGCGCGCGACGACTTCGAGCTGGCGCCCGAGGCGGGCGGCGGCGAGGTGGTGGTGCAGCCGGACTTCGAGATCGTCTTCCTGGCCCCCGCGCCCCGTGCCGAGGCGGAACTGGGGCGCATCGCGGAGCGCACGGGCGCGGGCGTCGGCGCGCTCTTTCGCCTGACGCGCGCGTCGGTGCTGCGCGCGGCCGAGCAGGGGATGACGGCGGCGACGGTCCTGAAGACGCTGGAGACCGTCGCGCGCGGCGGCGTGCCGGCCAACGTGGCGCGGCAGGTGCGCGACTGGACGAACGCCGTCCGCACCATCCGCATCGCCCCCGCCGTGCTGGTCCACTGCCCGGACCCGGAGACGGCGGCGCGGGTGCGGGCGCTCGGCGGGGCGCAGGTCACGGAAGTCACCCCCACCCTGCTGCGCCTGGACGCGGATACGAAAGCACGGGCCGCGCTCGTCAAGCGCCTGCGCGACAAGGGGATCTTCGTGGGGAGCGGATGAGCATCCCGCCGGCGCGGCGACGACTCCGGCGCGCGTAGCTCTCCGCGGCATCGAGCCGCATCTGCTCCGCCTCGGTCGCGGCGCGTCGCCTGCACTGCCTTCACCACCGTACAGCGCGCGGCTCCCCGGGGGCCGTGCGCTTTCCGTTGATGCGCCTTCGCGGCCCGAATCGAAAAGTGGAGCATGACGAACACGACCATCCTTCTCGCCGGCGCGACCGGCGACCTCGGCGAGCGTATCGCAAAGGCGCTGCTCGGGCGGGGGGCCGCGGTGCGTGCGCTCGTCCGGCCCGGTGCGGCGGCGGAGACGGTCGCGCGGCTGCGGAGTCAGGGCGCGGAGGTCGTGGAGGCGGAGTATGGCGACGCGACGGGCCTGCGCGCGGCGTGCACGGGGGCGGCGTGCGTGGTGTCCGCGCTCAGCGGGCTGCGGGACGTGATCGTGGACGCGCAGACCCGACTGCTGGAGGCGGCGGTGAGCGCCGGCGTGCCGCGCTTCATCCCGTCGGACTTCGCGATCGACTTCACGAAGCTGCCGGCGGGATCCAACCGCAACCTGGACCTGCGGCGGGAGTTCAAGACGCGGCTGGACCGGGCGCCCATCGCGGCGACCTCCATCCTGAACGGCGCCTTCGCGGACATGCTGACGGGGGTGGCGCCCATCATCCTCTTCAAGCGGAAGCGGGTGCTGTACTGGCAGAACGCCGATCAGCGGATGGACTTCACGGCCAAGGACGACGTCGCCGCGTTCACCGCCGCCGCCGCGCTGGACCCGTCCACGCCGCGCATCCTGCGCATCGCGGGCGATTCCATCAGCGCGCGCGGGCTGGCGGCGCTGATGAGCGACCTGACCGGCGAGCGCTACCGGCTGCTGCGCGCGGGCGGCCTGGGGCTGCTGGGGATGCTGACCCGGGTCGCCCGCACCGTCGCGCCGGGCGGGGGCGACGTGTATCCCCCGTGGCAGGGGATGCAGTACATGCACAACATGTACAGCGGATTGGGCGCGCTGCAGCCGCTGGACAACCATCGCTACCCGGACCTGCGGTGGACGACGGCGCGGGACGTGCTCGCCTCGCGTGGATCGTGATGCGGATGAACCTGGGAACGGAGACCGGCGGATGAAGATGCGCATCGGCGGCGGACGCGCGGCCGTGGGGTTGGCGGCGGCGCTGGTGGTGGCGGGGTGCTCGGCGGCGTCCGCGCCGGGCCCGGCCACGGTGGCCGACGGTGCGTGGATCGCGTACCGCTGCACGAGCGGGCGCGAGCTGGCCGCATCCTACCCCACGGACAGCATCGCCTTCGTGCGCTACGCCGGCGCCACGCGGGAAATGCGGGCCGCCGTCTCCGCCAGCGGCGCGCGGTACACGGGCGACCGCTACGAGTGGTGGACGCGCGGAACGGGCCCCGGCTCCACCGGCCAGCTTAGCCGCTTCGCCGGGGACGAGACGACCGCCAGCGACGTGCTGGAACAGTGCACCGTCCCCGGCGGCTGATCCCCGCTCCACACAAGCGTCTCGATTCTATCTCCCGGTGATGCGGCCGATGGGATCTCCACCTTCCGCGCGGGCGCCGCAGCCTCCATCTTGAACAGGCGTTTCCATCCGCTCCATCTCTCTGCCTGTCGCGACACCCGGCTTTACGATGTCCTCCCTCCCCACGCCCCCGATGACCGCGGCCGAGTTCGACCGGCGCGCGGCGGCGGCGGAATCGTACATCAACCGTGCGCTGGCCTGGCTGTTCGGGCCCGCGGGGGTCGCGTCCGTGGTGATGATGGCGTGGCTGCTGGGCGCCAAGCAGGTGCCGGAGTGGCTGGGCAACGCGTCCGTGATCGCGACGATGGGGTTTTCGCTGGCGGGGCTCGTGGCGGGGGTGGTGCGCGAGAATCGCGCGGCGAGCCGGTTCGGGCTGCTGTGCCCGGGGTGCGGAATGGCGCTGCCGGGCGGCAAGACCAACGAGAACACGATCCACGTCCGCAAGACGGGATGCTGCTCGTACTGCGCCGCGCCCGTGCTGCGGGACCACCCCGGCGCCGCGGAGGCCGCCGCGCGCGAAGCCACCCTCCCGCGCGCCGTGCCCCACGCCAGCGCCTTTTCGCGCGGGGACTTCGACCGCCGGCTGGCGCGTCTCCGCCAGCGGACGGGACGGCGGATCAACCTCGTCATCGGCCTGGGCCTGGGCGGGATGCCGGCCATCGCCTCCCTCATCTTTCTGCCGCTGCCGCACGCGATCAAGGTGAAGATCATGTCCGGCGGCATGCTCCTCCTTCCCGTCGTGCTGATCGGGGCCATGCTCGGCGGCCGCTCGACGTGGCGGCAGGTGGGGCTGGAGTGTCCGGCCTGCCGCCGGAATCCACTGAAGGGGCGGGACCTCTCCGTGGTCCGCACGGGCATCTGCCCCCACTGCTCCGCCGTCATCATCCGGCCGGCCGCATGAATCCTGGATCCGCCAGGACACGGGCCCGCGTCGTGAACCGGCGTTCCCGCCTCCACCGGGCCGGTTCGCCCTGACTTCCGACCGTTCGCGCATGCCCTACCCTGCCACGGCCACGATGACCGCCGCCGAGTTCGACCGCCGCGTGGAGGCGGCGGAGGCGTACGAGAACCGCGGGCTGGCCTGGGTGTGGAGCCCCGCGGGGATCGCGCTGGTGGTGTTCCTGGTGGCGGTCGCCCTGGGTGAGGAGCGGGCGGAATTGCTCGGGAACGTCGCGGTGATCGTGATGATGCCCTCCATCCTGGGAGGGATCGTGCTGATGCTGGTGCGGGAGCAGCGCGCCGTGGGCCGGTTCGGGCTGGCGTGCCCCGGATGCGCGATGCCGCTGCCGGGCGGCAGGAGCAACGAGAACACGATCCACGTCCGCAAGACGGGATGCTGCGCGACCTGCGGCGCGCCCGTGCTGCGGGATCATCCGGGCGCCATGGAGGCGGCCGCGCGCGAAGCCGCCGTCCCGCGCACGCCGCCGCACCCCCGTGCCTTTACGCGCGACGACTTCGACCGCCGGCTGGCGCGCGCGCGCCGGCGGGTGAAGCGGCGGATCGACCTCTTCATCGCGACGGGCCTGGGCGGACTGCCTGCCCTCGCCGGCATCGCGCTCCTGCCGTGGCCAGCCGGGGTAGAGGCGAAGCTCATGAACGCCGGCCTGTTCATCATCCCCGGTCTGCTGATCGGCACGATGTTCAGTGCCCGCTGGATCTCGCGGCGGGAGGGGCTGGAGTGCCCGGCCTGCCGCCAGGATCCGCTGGAGGGCGAGACCATCGCCGTGGTCCGCACCGGCATCTGCCCGCACTGCTCCACCGTCATCATCAAGCCGGGTCCCTGACTGCGGGTGGCACGGATCGCGGGATTCGGCTGGTCCCCGGACGCGCCTGGTCCCAGAACGCACGCGTACCGGCCGCACGCTGATCAGGTGGCATCCGGGGGGCGGAACACCGCAGCCTGTCAAAAAACCCAGACAGGACGCGCGATTTGCTAACGTTCCGTTTCCCCGCTGCGGAACCATGCCCTGCGTTGGACACACATTTAGACACCCAGCATTAGGCTCGCGCCTGAGCCGCCAGCGCCGTGCACACGAATTGTTGGGCGCTGTCCGTGGCTATCAAGCAGCAACTCGGGAAGCGGTTCCAATGACGGCGCAACGGTGTCGTCCCGGTACGCACACACCGCGGGCAGGCATTGGTCAGCC
>DATING010000973.1:0-3821 GCA_035474555.1 Longimicrobium sp.
GGCCGAGGCGAGATAGCTTTCATGCGAGCACCGTTTGGGTGAAGGAGAGTGTGGTCTGCTTCTTGGCGGAAGTGACTCACATTCTACTACTTCCAAGCGGTGCTCGCTTTTTCCACGCAGGATCCGGGTTCATTCGCTCAGGCTGGATCTCCGCCTCGCCGCACGACATCCGCCCCCACCACCTCCGCCAGCACGTCGCGCATGCGCGTGGCCTGCTGCACGGGGTCGCACAGGGCGCGTGCGTGCGCGGGGCCAGCGGCGCCCAGGCGGGCGCGGCGCGCGGGGTCGCGCACCAGCGCGCGCAGGGCCTCGCCGAGCGCGGCCGGGTCGTCCGGCGGCACCAGCACGCCGCACGCGGGGGCTACAATCTCCCGCGCCCCGCCCAGCGCCGTCGCCACGATGGGCAGCCCCGCGTGCATCCCTTCGACGAACGCGATCCCGAACGGCTCCGGCCCCAGGTTGGGCTGGCAGAGCACATCCGCCGCGGCCATCAGCACGGGCACGTCGTCGCGGTGGCCCAGGAAGCGGATGCGGTGCGCGATCCCCAGCTGCTGCGCCAGCGCGTACAGTTCCGCCAAGTGCGCCTCCTCGTGCGGCCGCTGGGCCCCGCCCGCGATCCAGCACGTCCATCCGCCGACGGCCCGCAGCGTCCCCAGCGCCTGGACCAGCACGCGATGCCCCTTCCACGGCTCCATCCGGCTCGCCTGCAGGATGACGACGTCCTCCGCCTGCGTCTCCAGCCGCGCGCGGAGCCCGGCGCGGTCCACGCCATCCGTTTCCGTGCGCGGCACCGGGGGATACACCACCTCGCCCCGAACGTGCGGCCACAGCCGGCCCAGCGTCCCCCCCGCGAACCGGCTGGTGCAGATGGCCAGCTCCGGCGCCGTCCGTCGCGCCAGCCGGTCGGCCCAGGTGGTGCCCGTCACGGCGTCGTGCAGCCAGAACACGAGCGGGATGCCGCGATCCCGCGCGACCGGCGCGAACAGCCCGTGCGCCCACGACGAATGGCAGATGACGACGTCCGGCCGCGTCGCCCCGATCGCATCCGCCAGCCTCCGGCGCGCCCGCCACGCGCTCCAGGGCCGGCTCATCCGCACGGGTCCCAGCATCTCCAGCGGCGCGCCCGCCGCGCGGATCTCGTCCGCCAACCGCCCCTCGAAGCACAGCGCGAATGCCTGCTCCAGCCCCGGCACGGCCGCGCCCAGCCCGGCGAAGGTGGCGAGCATCCGCTCCACCCCGCCGTACAGGTTGCCCGAGTAGACGTGCAGCGCGCGGATGGGCACGGCTACAGTCCGAAGTGGAGCATGAGGGCAGCTTCGACCTGGCACATGGTATCCTCGCTCACGATCGTCCGGGTGTAGCGGGCGAGGGAGTCGCGTTCGTGCACGCTCGTGATCAGCGGGACCGCGAGCAGGATGGGATGGACACGCAGCGAAAACCGGCCCTGCCAGGACGAGGTGTTCTCCACGAGCACGTCTCCCGCCGTCGCACCGTACTGCATCGCGTTCAGGATGGGAATCGTGGTTTGCTGAAGCGCCGTGCGCGAGTATCGCCCGTCGGTGACCACCAGGCAATGCGTGGCACCCAGGTCTTCCGAGATCGCGGGCGTGTATTCCGCGATCCTGCCCCGCCGGTTCGCCCCGCGATAGCTGGCTTCGCGGGTGACACCCTGCCCCATCCCCAGCGCCTGCACCAGCTGCTGCCGGATGGCGGGAAGCTCGTGGATGATCCGGCCGGACGGCTCCGGGAGATCCTCGATGGCAAAGGTGAGCAGCCGCGAGGGATAGAAGTAGGTCGGCCGCGACAGCCCCGCGCCGCCGTACCGGGTGCCGAACGGATCCACCCGGACATGCGCGGCGCCGTTGACCGCATCCGTCGCCCTCGTGCTGCCGTACGCGAACGTCGACGTCTCGGCGCCGGGCGCGCACAGGCTCAGCACCCGGTGCGGCCGGTCGCCCTTGCCAGGGCCCTCCCGGAACTCGGGGGGAAGATAGTACACCTGTCCGGGATCGGGCATCGGGAGCACGTTGCCGGTGGGCCTACCAATGGAAAGGCCGGGAGCTCGATGGTTGCTCCCGGCCTGTTTGACTCCCCGCGCAGAGCGTTCAGCCCTGGGCGTTCCGCCGCTTCTGGAGCAGGCGTCCCAAGCTGCGCATAGAAGCGCGCAGCGACTCGTCGAAGAACGGCTGGTCTTCGGACGGCATGGGCGGGAGCTTGCCCGCGTGCGCCGCGGCTCTGACGTCGCCTGCATGCGGCGAAACGTCGTGGAATGGCTTCATCTTGGCTCCCTTGAAAAAGCGCATGGCGTGGCCAGTTGAAGGCAAGGATACGTACACTGTGGGCAGGCGTCAAGGGCCGAAAAACGGCCGCTCCAAACCGGCCAGCCACATCAATTTAACCTTTCTCAGCCCCGGCGCGAAGATCTCTCGCGACTGCGCTCCGTATGCGCCGCAAACGCACACTTACCGCCCCGAATTCGCCACCTGCATGCTGCTCACGAGCCTCGTGTGCGAGGGGCGAAGACCGCTGGACAGGTCCAGCAAAAGTGCACATAGTATCCACCCACGAAAGGGGACTTGCCCATCCGATCGCAGCCAGGCACCATCACCGGATCAACTTCGGCTCTGGAGACCGAAAATGAAGGATGAAGAGATCACATTCACAGAAGTCGACGACGACATTCTCGAGATCCTGGGACTGCCCGATCAGCGGGCGCAGGTCGATCTGGCCGCGGCCATCACGCTGGAGATCCGCCGCCGGGGTCTGACCCAGACGCAGGCCGCGAAGCTTCTCGGCATCAAGCAGCCGGACGTCTCCGCGATCATGAACGCGCGCATCGACGGGTTCAGCCAGGAACGACTGGAGCGCCTGCTCAACGCGCTGGACATGGAAGTCCGGATCCAGGTGGGTCCCCGCCCGGCGGACAAGGAGCGCGCCGGGATCAGCGTGCAGCTCGTGGAATCGTTCTAGCCCGCCACCAGCGATCGATACAGCGGCGCCACCTCGGCGGCGAGGCGGGCGCGGTCGAAGCGGCGGAGCGCGGTCTCGCGGCCGGCACGGGCCAGGCGGCCGCGCAGCACGGGATCGTTCGCGAGCTGGTGGATGGCGCGCGACAGCCCCTCCGCGTCCCCCGGAACCACGGCCAGCGCGTCCTGGCCGGGGACCACGATCTCCCCCGCCCCGCCGGCCGCGCTGGCGATCACGGCGCGCCCGCACGCCATCGCCTCCGCGATCACCAGCCCGAACGGCTCCGGCTGCGTGCTGGCGTGCACGACGACGTCCAGCGCGCGCATGGCGGCGGCCGGATCGTCGACGAATCCCGTGAAGCCCACGCGGTCCGCGATCCCCAGCTCCGCCGCCATCCGCCGCAGCGCCTCCACGTCCACCTCGCTCCCCGCCGTGCGGTAGATGCCGCCGCCCACCACGTACGCCCGCACGGGCACGTCCGCCGGGAGCGCGGCCACGGCGCGGAGAAAGACGGCGTGCCCCTTCCACCGCCCCATGGTCGCCACCAGCCCCACGCGCACGGCCCCGGCGGGCGCGGGCACCATCCCCGCCGCCGCGTCCAGGTCCATCGCCGCACCCGTCGGGACGAACCGCGCCAGGTGCACGGCATTGTAGACGGTGCGGATGGGCACCGCCGATCCGAACACCGACCCCGCGTCGGCCGCCACCGCCTTCGACACCGCCACGGCGGCCGCCACGCGCCCCGCCGCGCCCCGCAGCAGCCCCGCCATGGCCCGGCGGCTGGACACGAAGTCGTGCAGGTGCCAGACGACGCGCATCCCCCGCGGCGCCGCCCAGGCACCCAGCAGGTGCAT
>DATING010000974.1:0-4810 GCA_035474555.1 Longimicrobium sp.
GAGGTGACCGGCCGCGCCCCGCGCGAGTACGGCGATCTGGACGAGATCGTCCTGGCCACCAAGGTCTTCAACCCCATGAGCGAAGGCCCCAACATGCGGGGCCTGTCGCGCAAGCACATCGTGCAGGGGTGCGAAGCCAGCCTGCGGCGGCTGGGGGTGGAGATCATCGACCTGTACCAGATCCACCGCTTCGATCCGCGCACGCCCATCGAGGAGACGCTGGCCGCGCTGGACCACCTGGTGCACAGCGGAAAGGTGCGCTACATCGGCGCCAGCTCGGGGTGGGCGTGGCAGTTCGCGCAGGCGCTCAGCACCTCCGAGCGCAACGGGTGGGCGCGGTTCGTCACCATGCAGAATCACTACAACCTGGTGTACCGCGAGGAGGAGCGGGAGATGATTCCGCTCTGCACCAAGGAGGGTGTGGGCGTGATCCCGTGGTCGCCACTGGCGCGCGGGCTGCTGGCCGGCGGCCGCGCCTCGGTGGATGACCGCGCCTCCACCACCCGCGCCGCGACGGACGAGTACGGCCACACGCTTTACGGCGACCCCAGCGACTGGGACGTGGTGCAGGCTGTCCACGCCGTCGCCGGCGAGCGCGGCGTCACCCCGGCGGAGGTCTCGCTCGCGTGGCTGCTGTCGAAGCCCGCCGTCGCCGCGCCCATCGTCGGCGCGACCAAGCTCCCGCACCTGGAGGCGGCCATCCGCGCCGTGGACCTGGTGCTTTCACCGGAGGAGATCGCGCGGCTGGAGGCGCCGTATCGGCCGCATCCCGTCCGCGGCCATTCGTAGCGAACCTGGCCCACGCGGAGAGTGACGGAACTGCTTTCTCACCCAGAGGGAACAGAGGGAACAGAGGAACGGAGGAAGCGTGAGGATCTTCCTCTGGTACCTCTGTTCCCTCTGGGTGAGACTGCCTTTTACAGCTCTCCCGCGAGATCCAACGCCTCGATGAGGCCGCCGCGGTCCACGTGCGAGACGTGGTGGCGGGCCAGGGCGGAGACCTCCGCCTCCGCGTTGCCCATGGCGACGGGATGGCCCACGATCCCCATCACCTCCACGTCGTTGGCGCCGTCGCCCACCATCATCACGCGCTCCAGCGGCACGCCGTACTCCGCCGCCACCGTGCGCACGGCCGCCGCCTTGCCCACTCCCGGCCCCGTGATGCTGATGAACGCCGTATCCGCCATCACCGGCGAGGCGGAGGGCCACAGGGTGAGCCCCTCGTGCGACTCGCCGAGAACGGACGGCTCCTCCGCGTGCGTCAGCAGCCACTGCGCGCGCACCACGTCGCCCTCCAGCGAGAGCAGGTCGCGGGCCTGGAAGGGCACGCCGAGCAGGGCGGCATGGCGCACGGCGCGGTCGTCCTCGCGCTCCACCGTGTAGTCGAAGTCGGAATACAGCTCCAGGATGCGCCCCGTCTCCCGCGCCCGCTCCACGAGCGTCTCCACGGCCGCGCGCGGCAGGCAGCCGGAGCGCGCCTCGCCGCTGGGCAGGTGCACGATGCTGGCGCCGTTCTGGAACACGTGCCATCCGCCCGGGTCCAGCCGCTCCGCCAGCGCGCGCGTCAGGCCGAACGCAGGCCGCCCCGAGCAGATCACCAGCCGCTTGCCGGCCCCCCGCGCCCGCTCCACCGCCCTCCACACCGCCGGCAGCACGTCCCCCGAGCTGCCCACCAGCGTTCCGTCCACGTCCACGCAGAGCAGGTCGATCATCCCCATCCCCAGAACGAAAGAACGCTGCCCGGCTTCACTCGCGAGCCGGGCAGCGCCCCATTCCCGTGCATCCTCCGCGCCCGCGCGACGGCAATGCGGGGCGGATGCGGATCAGCCGATCGAATCGTCCCAGCGCTTGCGGATTTCCTGCGCTCCGTCTCGCAGCGGATTGATGATGCGATGGGGGACGAAGCGGCTCAGGTTGTCGGTGATGGGGCCGGACGATTCGCGGATACCCATCCCCGCCGCCTCCTGCCCGATGATCCAGCTTCCGATCACCGGCCGCGCCCCGTCGAACTCCGGCAGGGGTGCGTACTCCTGGAAGATGAATCCCTCCTCGCCGTAGTCACCGCCGGTGGCCGCCGGCGGATGCCAGGGCGAGACGATGCGCACGTTGGCGCCCTCGCGGGAGAGCAGGGGCTTGGCCACGTACGCGTCCCCCTCGCGGAACATGAACTCCTCGCGGTAGGCGGGGAGCAGGTTGGGGTGCCCCGGGTTGCGCTCCCAGAGGATGGGGAGGATGCCTTTGTTGGAGAGGATCATCTTCCACGCGGGCTCCATCCACTGCACCCGGTCCGCCGACCGCCCCAGCTGCGTGCCGAACGCCTCGTGCACCATCCACTCCCAGGGATACAGCTTGAAGATGGAGCGGATGGGCATCCCGTCCACGTCCACGAACTCGCCGCGCAGGTGCTCCCAGCCGATCTCCTCCATCCGCAGCTGCACGGTCCGCAACCCGGCCTGCTGCGCCGTGTCGCGCAGGTACACGACGGTGGCGTCGTCCTCCACCTCGCCCAGCGCGGCAAAGTGCACGGTGTCCGAGAGCAGGTAGGGCTTGAGGCCGACCCAGGTCTCCAGCAGCGCGTCGTGGATGCGGTTGAACTGGTCGCCGCCGGGAAACTGCTCCTCCAGCCAGAACCACTGCGCCACGCCGGCCTCCACCAGGCTGGTGGGGGTGTCGGCGTTGTACTCCAGCATCCGCGGCTCGCCCGTGCCGTCGTACGAGAAGTCGAAGCGGCCGTAGACGGAGGGCGCGTCAGCCTCCCACGACTGCTCGATGAGGGGCACGGCGCCGGGGGGGATGGCGAGCTCGGCGTAGCGCCGGTCGCGGATCACGGCCTCGGCGGCGTCGATGCACAGCGCGTGGAGCTCGCGGGTGGCGTTCTCGATGCGGTACACCTCGTCCGCCGTAAAGGCGTAGTGCGCCTCCTCGTTCCAATACGGGACGCCGTCCGCGGTGTGGTGGGGCACGCCGGCCGCCTCGACCTTGGCCTGCCACCCGTCGCGGGGCGGATGGGTGTGGCGCCGCATCAGGTGTAGCCGCCCCCGCGCGAAACGCCCGTGCGCCCAAAGCCGCCGCGCGACACCTGCGACGCGGGCGCGTTGCGGGCGACGGGCCCGCCCGGACGGGTGCGCGCCGTGCCCCGGCTGTCGTAGTAGTACCCGCCGTAGTACAGGGGGATGAACATGGGATAGTAGCCGGCGCGGGGCTGGCTTTCGCACCGGTTCTCGTCCGCCGGGTCGCAGTAGCCCTTGAACGACTGCTGGGGACCCTCCGGCTGGCGTTCCGCGCAGGCGGTCGCGCCCATGGCGAGCGACGAGACCAGCGTAAGGCGAATGGCGGTGGACTTCTTCAAGCTCGCTTCCTCGAAGTCGGGTGAACATCCGGGGATGGGAACGGGCCCCATCTCCTTGGATGCGCTCTCTATACGATACCGGAAACGATCGGTTTCGATCCCGGCGGCGGCCCTCGTCCCGTCCGTTCTCTCGCAGGACGTGGAGGAGGATGGGTGCAGCAGATGAATCCGCCGGCACCGGCCCGCGATTCCGCCCTCTCTCCGAGCATCCGGCGCGGGCACGCTCTTACCGATCGCGATCAGGTGGATGATGTGCCAGGACAAGCATCCGCCTCCGACGCGTCGATCCGGCCTGTATCGGCCTGCAATCCCGCGTCGCATCCGGATCTCCGCCGCGGGCACACTCTTACCGATCGCGATCAGGTGGATGATGTGCCAGCACAGACATCCGCCTCCGCCGCGTCGATCCCGCCTGTGGTGCCTCTCCGAAAAAACGCGGATGCCGTCCCCTCGCCGGCAGCAGGCTCACTGCCAAGGATCTCTGGCACCCTGCCGTTCGCCATCCGATCCGCGTCCGGCCATCGCGATCACGACCATCCCGTTCTGCGACTCCCCCGAAGCCGTACGTGCGGGATCGATGCGCCGCGACGGCCGGTCGCGAATCCGCCGGATCGTGCAGGAGGCATCAGCCCCTTGGTAGACCGGTTGCTCCCGGCGAGGGGACGGCATCCGCGTTTCTGCGAAGCAGGATGGTGGTCCTCCGGCGCGGAAGTTCGCCCACGCACATCATCCACCTGATCGCGATCCGTAGAAGCAGGCCCGGCTGGAAGGCCGTGCGTTGGATCGTCCGGCATCCCGCCCGTCGGCGCAGGACGCTGACGCTGCACGGCATCACCCGATCGCGATCCGTAGAAGCGAGCCCTGGCAGGAAGGCCGCGAAGGTTCTCGACACCCTGTCTGAGGGACGACGAACTCAGGCCGACGGCGCCGCGGGAAGGCGGAGGGTGAAGGTGCTGCCCTGGCCCGGCGTGCTCTCCGCGGCCAGGTCGCCGCCCATCCCGCGCGCCAGGTCGCGGCTGATGGCCAGCCCCAGCCCCACGCCCTGCTGGCTCTCCGCCGTCAGGTGGCGGTCCACCTGCACGAACGGGTCGAAGATGCGGCCGATCTGCTCGGGCGGAATGCCGCGCCCCGTGTCGCGCACGCGGATGCGCACGTCGTCCGTTCCGGGCTCGTAGCTGACGGTGATGGTGCCGCCGGGCTCCGTGAACTTGATGGCGTTGGTCACCAGGTTCAGCACGATCTGCCGCGCCTTTTCCGCGTCCGCCCAGACGTGCGCCTCCGGCCCGTCCGCCGACACGTAGGCGAGCCCGCGCTGCGCCACCTGCGGCGTGACGAGCGCCTCCAGGTCCGCCAGCAGCCCCGCCACGGGAACCGGTTCCAGCTGGTACTGAAGCTCCCCCGCCTCGATGCGGGCGAAGTTCAGGATGTCGTTGATGAGCGACAGCAGGTGCTGCCCGCTGC
>DATING010000975.1:0-3147 GCA_035474555.1 Longimicrobium sp.
CCCGCGCAGTTTGCGGGAGAGGGGGCCGGGGGGTGAGGGGCCCCGCGCAGCGGGCGCCGTAGAGCCCTGCCCCGCCCGGAACTCCGCGGCCAAGAAAATGACTCCGCGGCCAGGAAAATGCTTTCAGCCGCCGCATCGGCCAGAACGATCGACGAATCACCGAATCCGCTCGCCGCGCGCACGCCGGCGATGAAACGCTGGAGACAGTCCCATCGACCAGACGCTCAACATCCCCATCGTCAACGGACAGGGGACGTACGTGATGCCCAAGAAGACGACGTTCAAGGTGACGATCACGGGCACGGGCATGGTCTGCGCGCCGGCGCGGGGGACGTGGAACCTCACGGTCGTAGACCTGGTCGCGCGAAAGGTCGTGTTCGAGGGCCAGAACATCGGCGTGAACCAGCCCGTCAACTTCTCGTACAAGACCGCCTTCTCCGCCCAGCTGGAAGCCTACGCCGACTGGAGCGAGAACGCCGACACCACCCTGCAGCTGCGCATTGTCGCCAGCATCTGACGGCATGCGGGAAGGTGGATGAGGAGGCGCGGCGGGTCCGGGCCTCCTTCTCCGTCATCCGCTTCCATCATCCGCTCCCGGCGCGGATCGATTCGTCCGCTTGACGGGGCGGGCGACGCGGGAGTAGGCTGGGAGCACTCCCCGGGCGTCCATCCATCGTCATCCACCCCACGGAATCGATGCGCCGCATCCTCCCCGTTCTCGTCTCGTTGCTCGCCGCCTGCACGTCCGCCGCGCCGTCCGTGGGGCCGGGGCCGGAGGGGGCGCGGGGGCACCTGCTGATCGTGGGCGGCGGATCGCAGCCGCCGGCGCTGGTGTCGCGCTTCGTGGAGCTGGCGGGGGGGCCGGGGCGCGCGCGGATCGCCGTGGTGCCCATGGCCAGCGAGGCGGCGGAGGAGGGCGGGCGCGAAAAGGCGGAGCAGTTCCGCGGGCTGGGCGCGGAGGCGGTCGTGCTGAACCTGACGCGCGCGCAGGCCCTGGGCGACTCCGCCGTGCGGATGCTGGAGGGGGTGACGGGCGTGTGGTTCAACGGCGGCGACCAGTCGCGGCTCACGGCGGCGCTGCTGGGCACGCCCGTGATGGACGCCATCCACCGGCGCTACCGGGACGGCGCGGTGATCGGCGGGACGTCGGCGGGGGCGGCCATCATGTCGGACAGCATGCTCACCGGCAACCAGGTCGCGGCCGGCGAGGACACGGTCGGCTACCACGGCGATGACTATCCGCGCGTGGCCCGCGGCACCATCCAGGTGGTGCGGGGGATGGGATTTCTCCCCGGCACCCTCGTGGACCAGCACTTCCTTCGCCGCGAGCGGCAAAACCGGCTGCTGAGCGTGGTGCTGGAGCGGCCGTCCATGCTGGGCGTGGGCATCGACGAATCCACCGCCGTCGTCGTGCGGCCGGACGGGTGGTGGGAGATCATCGGCGCCAGCAGCGTTCTGGTGATGGATGCGCGCGAGGCCCGGGTCACGCCCGCCACGGCCGCCGTGCTGGGCGCGTCCGGCATCCGCATGCTGCTGCTCCCCGCCGGCAGCCTGTACGACCCGCGCACGGGCCAGGCGCGGCTGCCGGGGGGATGAGGAGCCGGGTGGGGGCCTGGGGCGAGGCCGAACTTCAAGAGGAAGTGGCTGGCTCCAGGACAGATCTGGATGGCGATCATCCAGCCAGACAGAGCGAATGAATTCGCCGCAACAAACACACGAAATCCACCTGCGTGGATTGCGCCGTCCGTCGCGTGACGGAGTCCATGCCAGGGCCGAGATCTGCACGGGCGGGTACCGTCCGGTCCACGGAGCACGTGCCCGGGACGGTAGATTCCTCGGTCGCGCACGGGGCTCGTGCACGGGCGGGTGCCGTCGCGCGCTTCCTTGGAATGACAGGTTGTGCCACGGGGCGGGTGGTATAGCCCGCATGGGTCCGATGGCCGCCGGCGGCGTGGCAGCCTGCCCGTGACGGACAGTCCGCGCAGGCGGACTTCGTGTCGTTGTTGCGGCGAATTCATTCGCTCTGTCGCGGGCTTTGCCCCTCCATCGCAGACTCCGCCACTCCATCTCGGTCTCCACCCACTCTGTCGCGAAGCCCGCCCCACGAGCGACGGCCCGGCATCTCCACCGGGCCGTCGCTCATCCGTCCCCCTGTAACCTGTAACCTGTCCCCCGTCCCCCGCCGTTCCCGTTCAGTACCCCGGGTTCTGCGTGAGCTGCGATGCCACGTCGATCTCGCCCTGCGGAATGGGATACAGCGTCTGGAACGCGGGGATCGTCAGCACGGACACCGCGCGGCCCGTGCGCACCAGGTCCGGCCAGCGGTCGCCCTCGAACGCCAGCTCGCGCTGCCGCTCGCGCCAGATGGCCTCCAGCACCTGCTGCTGCGTGGTCACGTCCACGCCCAGCACGTGCTCGTCCACGCCGGCCCGTTCGCGGATGCGGTTGTACTGGTCCACCGCCTCGCCCAGCCGGTTCAGGCGCGCCAGGGCCTCGGCGCGGATGAGCACCACCTCGCCGAAGCGGATCACGTGCACGTCCTCGGCCCCCACCGTGCTGGGGAACTTGGTGCCGAACGCCTCGCCCTCCTCGTCGCCGGAGATGGACCAGGCAAGGCGCGCGTCGTCCGCCTCGTACGCGTCGATCAGCTCCTGCTGGGGCGCCACCTCGCCGCGCCCGCCCTCGTCCTCGCTCAGGTAGTAGTATCCCACGTTGTTGTAGTCCGACGCGGTAAAGGTCACCCGCAGGATGTCCTCGTCCGTATCCTCCCCCTCCTCGTCGAACAGGTCGCCGAAGTCGGGCGCCAGCGCGTAGCCCATGGCCTCCACCGCTTCCGCCTGCGCCAGCGCCGCGGCCCACTGCCCGCGGTACAGCTGCACGCGGGCCAGCAGCGCCCGCGCCGCGCCCACGGAGGCCTGCCGCGTCTGGTCGTCGTCCGACATGAGCGTCGACGCCGCCTGCAGGTCCGCCACGATCTGCGTGTACACCGTGGCCGCGGGGGTGCGGGCGATCTGGCTGGCCTCGCCCACGCTGGCGGCCGGCGCCAGCGGCATGGGGACGTCGCCCCACAGCTTTACCAGGTTGTGCAGGTGCAGCGCGCGAAGAAAGTGCGCCTCGCCCAGGATCTGGTCGCGCTCGTCGGCGTCC
>DATING010000976.1:0-1681 GCA_035474555.1 Longimicrobium sp.
TGCCTACGGCGCGCGCAGCCCGGCCCCCGCTCGCGGGGGACACGCCCCCCTCCGCCGTCGCAGTTTCCGTCGCCGTTTCCCCCGTCCCTCCACGCCACCGCATCCACAGGTTAGATTGAGAACCACCGCCCGCTTCCGTCGTCCCGACCGCATCCTGTGAACCTGATCCTGCGGCTGCTGTACGTCCTACTCTCCACCTTCACGCGCCCGCGCCTGGGCCCGCTGGACGAGTCGGTGCTGCCGCTGCGGGTGCTGCCCAACGACCTGGATACTAACCTGCACCTGAACAACGGCCGCTACCTCACGCTCATGGACCTGGGCCGGGTGGACCTGCTGGTGCGGCTGGGCGTCGTCCGCGAGATGCGGCGGCGGCGGTGGGGCGGGGTGGTGGCGTCGGCCACGGTGCGCTTTCGGCGGCCGCTCAACGTCTTTCAGCGCTTCGACCTGCACACGCGCCTGCTGTGCTGGGACGACCGCTGGTTCTACATGGAGCACCGCTTCGTCCGCGGCGGCGACACCATGGCCGTGGCCATCATCAAGGCGCGGTTCATGGCCGCGGACGGCCGCAAGCTGGCCCCCGCCGAGGTGGTGGCGGCCACGGAGCACGCGATCGCCTCGCCGCCCATGCCCGCCGGGGTGCGCGAGTGGGTGGAGGCGGAGGAGCGGATCCAATCCGACGTACTGCGCAGGACGTATGAACCCACGGGATGACACCTCGATGGAGGCCCGGCTGGAGCGGCCGGTGAAAGACCTTCACCGCCGCCTGCCGTCCTCTTCCCGCGGACCGGGCGCGCGACGAACTTGCGGACTACCGTTGCGGCGCGACGGCAGGGTGCCAGCGGTGACGTCCGCGCAACTCGCTGCCCAGGAGCGCGCCCAGCAGCAGCCCCGCCGCCCCGCCATAAAGGGCGCCTTTGTCCTTGGGGCAGTTGGCGTGCGGGGAGCCGGAGATCGCATGGCAAGCCCCGTATCCCACCACGGCTCCAGCAACCATCCCTAGGAGCGCGCCCGGCAGTGTCCGGGGCGCCCCGGGCCCCCGCACCTCCAGGCGCTCGATGTCTCGTAGTGCGATGCTCTGCGGCGTCGCGGAAGCCGGCGGCGCGAACAGCAGCGATGTCGAGTCGATGCCGGTGACGGTGCCGGTGAGCAGCGAGTCCGCGACGGACGGCGCCAGGATGCGCACGTATGCGCACGTATGCGCCCGGCTCGACCATCCTCTGTGCATCCACGGCGCAGGGTGCCGCCAGGAGCGCGGAGCACGCCACGAGGGCAGAGCGAAGCCGGAGGAGACGCGCAAGCAGCATGGGATCTCCCTGAGGGAGGTGAGAATTCGGGCTCTACCGGGCGGGTGAGGACGTGGCCAATCCGTACGCGCCCCTGCGCGCCGCTCACCGTTCCCCGCGCGGCGCCCGACGGGGCCAGCGTGGCGGCGGCTCCCCTTCAGGCGCTCCAGCCCCGGAGCGGGTGCAGGTGTCGTCGGGGGGAAGAATGAAGTGTCCCGTTCGGGTAAGATACCACCTCCTCCATCGATCCGCTCTCCAGCGGGTCCGCATCGGCTGCCTCATCCGGCTTCCGGGGGCTATATTCCACGGCATCATCCGCATCCACGCTCCGCGAGGCGCATGAACCTGATCTTCCGGCTTCGGCCGCAGCTGGCCCCCGCGAATGGGGTGGCGGCCAC
>DATING010000977.1:0-3807 GCA_035474555.1 Longimicrobium sp.
AGGGGGTGGACGAGCCTAAGCGAGGCCGGGGGAGGGCCCCCGCCGTGCCCCCGCCCGTGCCCCCGTCTCCGCGCTTGCACGGGCCGCGGGGGGCGTGTAGGATAGCAGGTACCACATCATTTACGGCATTATCCTTACACAATCCTTGTCGCACCCGCGGCGCCGGGTCCCCTGCCCGCGGCCGATGTTGCTGGATTTTTCGCATCCACAATCCCGCTTCCCCACCCGGCGCGGCGCTCGCCCGGGCGGGATCCATGATTCGCAGGCCCATCCAGTCCAGCACGTCTCCCGGTCCGCTCGTCGGGGCACGCATCCACACGCGCCGCTCCATCCACGCTCACCCGAGGGTACCCCGCCGATGAAACCACCCTTTCGTCCGCTCGCGCGGCTCCTGCTGCTGGCCCTGGGGCTCGCGGGCGCCGCGCCGCCGCTCCCCGCGCAGGAGGCCGGCAGCGTCCGCGGCCGCGTCACGGAGCAGGCCGGCGGACGCCCCCTTCCCGGCGCCCGGGTCACCGTCGCGGGCACCGCGCGCGGCGTGGTGACGGGCGCGGACGGCGCGTACCTGCTGCCCGGCGTCCCCGCCGGCACCCGCATGCTGCGCGTGGAGCTGCTGGGCTACAGCCCCGTGGAGCGCGCCGTCACCGTCGCGCCCGGGCAGACGGCGAACGCCGACTTTGCCCTCGGCGAGGCGGCCATCGCCCTGGACGAGCTCGTGGTCGTGGGCTACGGCACGGCCCGGCGCGGCGAGCTGACGGCCGCCGTCTCGTCCGTGCAGGGGGCGGAGATCGCCAACCAGCCCGTCGCGGGGCTGGACGCGGCGCTGCAGGGACGCGTCGCCGGCGTGCAGGTGGTGCAGAACGCGGGCAACCCGGGGAACGCGCCCACCGTGCGCATCCGCGGCGCGGCCAGCATCTCCGCCAGCAACCAGCCCCTGTACGTGGTGGATGGCGTTCCGCTCATCTCCGAGGACTACTCGCAGCTGGGGATGGGCGGGCAGGGGATCTCCGGCGTCACGGGGCTGAGCCCCGAGGACATCGAGAGCATCGACGTGCTCAAGGACGCCGCGGCCACGGCCATCTACGGATCGCGCGGCAGCAACGGCGTCGTGGTCGTGACCACGCGGCGCGGGCGCAGCGGCCGGCCCACGGCCACCTTCAGCGCGTCCGCCGGCACGCAGACGGCCGCGCGGCGGCTGGACCTGCTGAACGCCACGGAGTACCTGGAGTTCTTCAACGAGAGCGCGACCAACGACGGCTACGAGGAGGACTACTACGGCGTCATCGGCGTGGACGACCGGGTGAACACCGACTGGCAGGACGAGGTGCTGCGCTCCGCCCCCGTGCAGAACTACGAGCTGGGGCTCAGCGGTGGCGACGAGCGGGTGCGCTACTACGTGGCCGGCACCTGGTTCGACCAGGAGGGGATCGTCATCGGCTCGTCGTACGACCGGGCGGGGGCGCGCGCCAACCTGGACCTGGCGCCCACCGACCGCCTGGGCGTGGCCCTTTCGCTCGGCCTGGCGCGGGAGCACACGTACCGCATCGAGAACGACGGCAGCACGCAGGGCATCATCACCAACGTGGTGGGCAACGCGCCGCTCATCGCCGTGCGCAGGGAGGACGGCGAGTTCACGGGGACGGCGGACGGGCTGGAGTATCCCAACTCCGTGGCCCTGGGCTCGCTGAACGACGCGCAGGCCCGCACCTGGCGCGCCCTGGGCAACGTGGAGGGGCGCTACCGCCTGCTGGACGCCCTGACGTGGACGTCGCGCGTGGGCTTCGACGTGCTGAACCTGCGCGAGTCGCAGTACGAGTCGCCGCGGGTGGGCGGCACCTACGCGGCCAGCAACGGCGGCGTGGCCAAGAGCGGCACCACGCAGGGCGCGCGCTACGCCCTGGACAACTTCGCCACCTGGGACCAGCTGCTGGGCGGCCACCACGACGTCGCGCTCACCGTGGGGAGCAGCGTGGAGCTGAACCGCGGCGAGCTGAACTTCATCCGCGGCGAAAAGCTGGGGAACGACCAGCTGCGGCAGGTGCGCAACGCGGCCGTCATCGTGGACGCGGACGCGACCAGCTTCGAGAACAACCTGGTCTCCTTCTTTTCCCGCGGCGCCTACACCTTCGACGACCGCTTCACCCTGGGCGCCAGCGTGCGCTACGACGGCTCGTCGCGCTTTGGCGAGAACAACCGCTGGGGGCTGTTCCCCGCCGTCTCGGCCGCGTGGTCGCTGGCCAACGAGCGCTTCATGCAGGGCGTGGAGTTCGTGGACGACCTGAAGCTGCGGGCCAGCTACGGCATCACGGGCAACCAGGCCATCAGCAACTATCCCTTCCAGGGGCTGGTGGGCTCCGCCAACTACGGCGACCTCCCCGGCCTGGCGCCCAGCAACCTCTCCAACCCGGACCTCAAGTGGGAGAGCACGCGCCAGCTGGACGTGGGCGTGGACCTGCTGGTGCTGAACGAGCGGGTGGGGCTGACCGTCGATTACTACACCAAGGACACGCGCGACCTGCTGCTGGACCGCCCCATCACCAGCACCAGCGGCTTCACCAGCGTGTTCGCCAACGTGGGCAGCATGCGCAACCGCGGCTGGGAGGTCGCGCTGCGGACGCTGAACCTCGTCCCCGCGAACGACCGCGGGCTGCGCTGGACCACGGAGCTGAACTTTGCCGCCAACCGCAACGAGGTCACGGGGCTGTTCAACGACGAGCCGTTCAGCACGGGCGAGCGCAGCATCAACCGCGTGGCCGTGGGGGAGCCCATCGGGGCCTTCTACACGGTCAAGTTCCTGGGCGTGGATCCGGAGACGGGCGACGCCATCTACGAGGACCTGGATGAGAACAATCGCATCGGCACGGCGGACCGGCAGATCGTGGGGAGCCCGCACCCGGACTGGACGGGCGGGCTGGGCAACACGCTGGAGCTCGCCGGCTTCGACCTGCGCGCCTTCCTGCAGGTGAGCCAGGGGGCGGAGGTGTTCAACGCCATGCGCCTGTTCAGCGATGCGGGGGGGTGGTACCTGGACAACCAGTTCGGCCACGTGATGGACCGCTGGCGCCAGCCGGGCGACGAGACGGACGTGCCGCGGGCCAGCTACGACGGGCTGTCGGGTGCGCGCACCATCAGCAGCCGCTTCATCGAGGACGGCTCGTACGTGCGGCTGCAGGAGGTCACGCTGGGATACCGGCTGCCCGCCTCGCTGGCGCGCCGCGCGGGGATGGACGGGGCCCGCCTGTTCGTGTCGGGGCACAACCTCCACACCTGGACGGACTACCGGGGCTACTCGCCCGACGTGAACAGCAACGGGGTCTCCAACGCGGCGCTGGGGACGGACTTCTACGCCTACCCGGTGGCCCGCACCCTCACGGTGGGCATCCGGGGCACCTGGTGACCGCGCCCGCGACCTTCAACCGACCCCTGGAGACCCCATGCGACTGAAATTCCTGTTGCCGGCGCTGCTTGTGGCGGGCGCGGCCGGCTGCGACGGCCTGCTGGACACGGACCCGGTGGACCAGCTCCCCGTGGACCAGGCCATCACCACGCCGGACGGCGCGCGCACGGCCCTGGCCGGCGCCTACAACGCCCTGCAGAGCACGAGCTACTACGGCGGCGACTTCCTGTTCCTGGGCGACCTGTCCGCGGACAACGCCGTGCACGTGGGCACCTTTCAGACCTTCGACGACGCCGACGTAAACCAGCTGCGTGCGGACAACACCACGATCGAAAGCGTGTGGGATGCGATGTACATCGGCATCAACCGCGCGAACGTGCTGCTGCAGCAGGTGCCCGGCGTGGCGGGGCTGG
>DATING010000978.1:0-10997 GCA_035474555.1 Longimicrobium sp.
GGTGAGGCGCTTTTCCCGGGCATCCCAGGCGAGCAGGGTGTCGCCGGCGCCCACCCCGGCCCACTCCAGGCCGCGGAACTCGCCCGGGCCGCCACCCTCGCGCCCCATGGAGACCCGGTGCCTGCCGTCCGCCCCGAACAGCCGCAGGTCGCTGCTCCCGGAACTGGCGACCAGGATGCGCCCGTCCGACAGCCGTGCGACGCTGCGCACCCCGTCCAGCTGGTAGGCCGCCTCGCCGTCCATCACGCCGATGTCGAGCGACGGCGCGTCCCCCACCCTCCATCCCTTCCCGTCCTTCCACGCCGGCCGGTCGCTCTGCACGATGCGCACGCCGGCGCTGTCCGTCACCGTGGCGCCGGACGCAGCCGAATCGCCGCCGTCGCACGCCGCGAGGACGGGGAGGAGCGCGATGCAGGCGCGCGGCATCCAGGAATTCCGCATGGCGGCGAGGGGCTCGGGGTGGAGGGGGAGCGGAGGCGTCAGTCGCCGGCGGCCAGGCCCGACGGCACGGCGACGGCGGGATCAGGCGCGGCGGCGGCGGGACGGCCGAACCAGCCGCGGATGCGCTCGCCGGCCTCGTCCAGCACGTCGTAGGCGACGGGGATGACGACGAGCGTGAGCGCGGTGGCGGAAAGCAGCCCGCCGAACACGGCGATGGCCAGCGGCGCCTGCAGCTCCGCCCCCGGGCCGATGGCCAGCGCCATGGGGAGCAGCCCCAGCATGGCCGTGATGGTGTTCATCACGATGGGGCGCATGCGCGCGTGGCCCGCCGCGAAGATGGCGTCGCGGCGGCTCATCCCCTGTTTTCGCATCTGGTTGATGAAGTCCACCTTCACCACGGCGTCGTTGTCCACGATGCCGACCAATATCACCATCCCGATCAACGACATGGTGTTGATGCCGGCGCCCGTGACCCACAGGGCCAGCGTGGCACCCACGGCGGCCAGGGGGACGGCCAGGAGCACGATGAAGGGAAGGAGCAGCGACTCGAACTCCGCCGCCAGGAGCATGTAGACCAGGAGGACGGCGAGGAGAAAGGCGAACGCCAGGTCGCGGAAGCCCTTGCGCATCTCCTCGTTCTCCCCGCCGATGGAGACGACGAGCCCGTGCGGCGGGGGCGTGGCAGACAGCGCCGCCTGCACGCGCGACACGGCCTCGTCCACCCCGCCGGACGCCACGTCCGCGTGCAGGGTGACGACGCGGGCCTGGTCCATCCGCCGGATCTCCGAGGGGCCGGCGGCGTCGTACACGCGCACCAGCTCGCGCAGGGGCACACCGTCCACGCGCAGCTGCTCCAGCGTCTGCGCGGAGCGGCGCGCCTCCTCCGGAAGGCGCACCATGATGGGCACCTTGCGATCGAACTCCACCAGGTCCGTGGCCCGCGACCCCTGCATGTAGTCCTGCACCGTCTTCGCGACCCTGGACGGGTCCACGCCGAACGCCGCGGCCCGCTCGCGGTCGATCTCCACGCGCATCTCGGGCTGCCCCATCTCCGTCCCCACGCGGACGTTGGCCAGCGTGCGCTCCCCCGCCAGCCGGCGTTGCGCGGCGGTGGCGTAGGCCAGGGCGGCCTCCAGGTTCTGGCCGCGCACGCGCACGGCCAGGTCCGCCTCGCCCCCGCCCAGCAGCTTGCCAAGCGCCGTCGCCTGCCCCGCCTCCACCGTCACGCTCCCCGCGGGAAAGCCGGCCAGCCCCGGGCGCAGGCGCTCCAGCGCGTCCGCGGTGGACTCGCCGCCGTCCAGCCGCACCTCCAGCAGCGCCGTGTTCAGCCCGCTCTCGCGGTCATCCATCCCCGCGGCGGCCACCTGCCGGCCCACGCGGGTAAAGACGGCGTCCACGGCGGGGTCCGCCTGCAGCAGCCGCTCCAGCTTGGCCGTCTCGTCCGCCGTGCGCTCCAGGGGCGTGCCCTGCGGCAATTCCATCCGCAGCCGGAACTGCCCCTGGTCCACCTCCGGCAGCACGCCGCGCGGCAGCGTCACGCCCACGAGGAGGCCGATGGCCAGCATCCCGAACGCGACCGCCATCGTCCGCCCGCGGTGCCGCATCCCCGCCTGCAGCGTGCGCTCGTAGAACGCGGTGAAGCGCGCGAACCCGCGGTCGAAGCCGTCCAGCACGGGCGCGAAGAAGCGCGCCACGCGTCCCGTCCCCTGCCGCCCCACCTCCCCCTCCCACCGCGCGGCCAGCGCGGGGAGCAGGGTCACGGCCACGAGGATGGAGGCGAGGAGCGAGAACGCGACCGTCATCGCCAGGGCGCCCAGCAGCTCGCCCGCCACCCCCTCCACGTAGACGATGGGGCCGAAGACGGCGATGGTCGTCAGCGTGGATGCGGTGATGGCGCGCTGCACCTCTTCCGCGCCCACGGCGGCGGCCAGGCGGGCGCGCAGCCCCAGCTCGCGGTGCCGGAAGACGTTCTCCAGCACCACGATGGAGTTGTCCATCAGCAATCCCACCCCCAGCGCCATCCCGCCCAGCGACAGGATGTTGAGCGACACGCCGGTCGCGTGCATCATCGCGAAGGTGGCGATGAGGGAGATGGGGATGGCGAGGGCGATGGCGACGGGGTAGCGCCCCTCGCGGAGGAAGAGGAAGAGGACCAGGAACGCGAGGATGCCGCCCAGGAGGACCTCCTGGACGACGTTGGCCAGGGCATCGGAGATGAAGCCGGCCTGGCTCATGGCCACCTGCAGCTGCACGTCCGGGTACTCGCGCCGCAGCTGCACCAGCGTCTCGTCCACCTGCTGCGCCACGCGGACGGTGTTGGCGTCCGCGTTCTTGTAGACGAGCAGCCCCACGGACTCCTGGCCGTTGTAGCGGGCCAGCGACTCGCGCTCCTTGAAGCCGTCCTCCACCCGCGCCACGTCGCGCAGCAGCACCCGGGCGCCGGTGGAGTCCACCGCCGTGCCCGCCTTGCGCAGGGGCACGGCGGCGATCTCGTCCACCCCCTGCAGCTCGCCCAGCGTACGCAGCGAGTAGCGGTAGCGGCCGCGGCGGATGGTGCCGCCCGGCGCCTGCGCGTTGGACGCGGCCAGGGCCGTGGATACGTCCTGCACCGTCAGCCCGAAGCTTTCCAGGGCGCGGGGGTCGACGTCCACGTGGATCTCGCGCTCCACCCCGCCCGTCACCTGCGCCAGGGCCACGCCGTCGATCTGCTCCAGCCGCCGCTTGAAGACGAGCTCCGCCAGCTCCTTGAGCCCCGGCAGGTCGCGCCCGCCCGCCACGGCCAGCGCCATCACGGGCTCGCTGCGCGGGTCCGTGCGCAGCACGATGGGCCGCGACGCCAGCTCCGGCAGCCCGTCACGCAGGTTGTCGAGCTTTTCGCGGACGTTGAGGGCGGCGAACTCCATGTCCGTGCCCCACGCGAAGCGCGCCGTGACCAGCGAGGCGCCCTCGCGGGTCACGCTCTCCACCCCCTGCACCCCCGGCACCGTGCTGACGGCCTGCTCCACGGGCTCCGTGATGAAGCGCTCCACCTCCGCCGGCGCGGCGCCGGCGTCCGTCGTGTAGACGACGAGCCGCGGGTACGCCACGTCCGGAAGGAGGTCGATGGGCAGGCGGACGAACGACAGGATGCCGAGAAAGACGACGCCCAGGAAGAACATGGCCACGGCCACGGGGCGCGCGATGGCGACGCGGGGAAGCGACATGCGGCGGCGGGCTCCGGGTCAGGCGCGGGACGGGAGGGGGATCACGGGCGCACGGGGCCGCCCAGCCGCTCCTCGAGCGTGGCGTGCGCCGTGGCGAACTCGAAGCGCGTGCGCAGGGCGTCGCGCTCGGCGCGGGCCGTGCGCTCCACGGCGTCCGTGAGGTCGGTCAGGTTCAGGGCGCCCACGCGGTACTGCTGCTGGGCCAGCTCCAGCCGGCGGCGGTTGAGCCCCAGCGTGCGCTCGGCGTTCTGGGCCGCGCGGTAGGCGTTGTCCAGGTCCACCAGCGCGCCGCGCACCTCGCGCTCCACGGCCAGCCGCTCGCCCCGCGCGTCCTCCTGCGCGGCGTCGCGGGCCGCGCGGGCGGACTGGATCTGGTACGCCGTCTGGTAGCCGTTGAAGAGCGGGATCTGCACGCCAAAGCTCACGTTGGCGTTCCGGTTCGCCGGCCGCAGGTCGTAGAGTCCCGAGTACGGGTCCCGGAAATACTCGTTGCGGCCCAGCCCCGCACTGACCGCCAGACGGGGCCAGCGGGCGGCCTGGGCGGAGGAAAGGCGGTGCTCCGACTGCGTGACGCCGAGCGCCGCCCGCTGCACGCGCGGATGGCCGGCCAGCGCGCGCTCCACCAGCGCGGCGTCGTCCAGCGGTGCGGGGTCGAACAGGGACACCGGCTCGTCCGTGAGCCGCAGCCAGCCGTCGTCCATCACGCCCATGGCCTGGCGCAGGTCCAGCTGCGCCACGCGCGCCTCGCCCCGCGCGCGCTCCAGCGCCTGCTCCTGCTCGGCCACCGTCACCTCCGCGCCCAGCACGTCGATGGGGCCGCGCACGCCCACGCGCACGAGCGCCCGCGTTACCTCCAGGCGGTCGCGCGCGCTGGCGAGCAGCGCCTCTTCCAGGCGGATGGTGCGGTCGGCGCGCACGGCGTTCCAGTAGCGGCGGCTTACGTCCGCGCGGAACGTGAGCCCGGCCCCCGCCACGCGCGCGGCGACGGCGTCCTCGCCGGCGCGGGCGGCGCGCAGGTCGCTGCGGCGCTGCCCGCCGTCCAGCAGCGTGACCTGCCCCAGCGAGAGCGACTGGTTGGCCGTGCTGGTGTTGCTGGTCACCACCGTATCGCGGCTCACCGACTCGCCGAAGTCGCCCGTGGCCGAGACGGCGCGGCTGTAGCCGATGGTCGTTCCCAGCCCCAGGGTCACGGATGGCAGAAAGGCCCCGCGGGCGCGCCGCACGTCCGCGCGGGCCGTGCCCACCTCGGTCAGGGCGCGGCGGTAGGTGGGATTGTTCTCCTCGGCCGTCCGCAGCGCCTGGTTCAGCGTCAGGGGCACCGTGTCGGGCGCCTGGGCGTGCAGCGCCGGCGCGGCGAGCATCGCCAGCCCCAGGAGCGCGGGAATTCGCATGCGAGTCATTGGAAACCGCTGGGAATACGAGGGTCGATGGATCGGTGTCGGGAAACGCGGCAACGTGCCAGGAGCCGAAAGGGACGGCGGATGGCGAACGTCGCGGGCGCCGGATTCACGTGCCCCGGCAAGGCGGTGCATCCGCCGGAATTCCAGCGCGGCGAACCGGGCGCGGGGCGGAATCCGGCGGATCGGAACAGCGACGGGCTCCGGCGGATCGATCAACGCCGGATCCGCCGGATCGATCACGGGCCGGGTTCAGCCGATCGAGGCGAGCGGATTCCGGCGGATCGAGCACGAGCGGAATCCGCGGAATCAAACGCGTCGGGCGAAATCCTGCGAATCCGCCGGCGTCGGCGCGGTTCCAGCACGGGCGGAGTTCGTCGCGCGCCGGACAGGGTTCCGTCCAGGCGGTTGAAACCGCGGCTCGCAGGTCACGAAGTCCGCCTGCGCGGACTGCACGCCGGCAATCTGCGCGACGGCCGACATCCGTGCGACCGCCAGAATCACCGAACACCCTTCCGCGGGTGAAGCCTCACGCAGTTTGTGAGGCTTTCCGCAGTCGTTGCGGCGGCTTCAGCCGCTCCGTCGCGAGCCCCGTCAGTCCGGCCGGCCGCCCTCACGCTTGGGATCGGTCGCCAGGCGCACGCGGGCGTCGTGGATCAGCGTGTAGTGGCCCTCCGTGAGCACCGTCTCACCGGGCTTCACGCTGTCCGTATCCACCCCCTCGCTGACGATCTCCACCAGCGAGTCGTTCTGCAGGCCGGTGGTGACGTAGCGCCACTTGGCCAAGCCGTCCGAGCCGGCCGGATCGTAGACGAAGAGCATGCTGCGGCGGTCGCGCTCCAGCACGGCGCTGCGGGGCACCAGCACGCGGTCGGCGTAGCGGCGGGCCTCCAGCGACACGCGGGCGTACATCCCGGGAAGGATACGGCCGCCGGGGTTGGGCACCAGCACCGTGACCCGCGCCGTGCGGGTGCCGCTCTCCACGATGGGGTTCAGGGTCTGGATGCGCCCCGTGAAGCGCTCGTCGGGGAACGCGGCGAAGCTCACGTCGGCCGTGCGGCCGGGGGTGAGGTGCGCGATCTCGCTCTCCAGCACCTGCACCTCCACGCGGATGGGGTCCAGGTCCACGATGGTCATCAGCTCCGCCCCCCGGTCCACCCACTGCCCGGGCACCACCTTGAGCGACGCGACGCGCCCCGCGAACGGCGAGGCCAGCCGGGTGCGCGTCAGGTCCAGCCGGGCGCGCCGCAGCCGCACCTCGGCGGTCTCCAGCCCGCTGCGGGTGCGCGAGGCGGCCTCGCGGTCGCGGCGCACGCCCGCGTCCTCGATCTGGTCGTCGAACAGCGTGGCCTCGCGGAACTTGCCCTCCGCGTCGCGCACGGCGGCCTGCGCCTCTTCCACGGCCAGCTGGTACTCCGCGCCGTCCAGGCCCACCACGACCTGCCCGCCGCCCACGGCGTCGCCCTCGCGCACGGGCAATCCCACGATGCGGCCGTTGACCTGCGCCACCAGCACGTTCTTCTGCCACGCCTCGGCCTGGCCGGCGGCGTTCACGGACATCACCAGCTCCCCCAGGCGGGCCGGACTGCCCTGCACGGGGATGGCGACGTCGGTGGCGAAGCTGCCGGACGCGGAGGTCTGCACCAGCGGCCGGGCGGCCTGTGCGGCGCCCTCGCCGCCCGACGCGGCGGACGCATCCTGGATGCGGCCGTAGATGGCGATGCCCGTGACCGAGGCGGCGGTCAGGGCGAAGGCAGCGGTAGCCAGTCGGCGCTTGGATGGCATGAGACTCACCGGGAAAGCGAGAGCACGGGACGGTCCGCGAGAGGGACGCTAAATGTAACCAGGACAGGGGATAAACACAATCGGGCGCAAAACATACGCAAGGCGCCACCGTAAGCACGACAGGTAGATAGATTCCGCCGCCGCACGGACGGTTGCTTGGCGCATCCGTCTTCATCCGCCCCTAATTTGCCGGGCTCGGCGCTCCCTCGGGGACAGGTCCGGATTTTTCGCCAGGAGCGAGGGGGAAGGCCCGCCATCCGGAGGAATCCGCCCAGCCGGCGCTCGTCCTCCCCCTCCGAGGGAGGTGGCGGATCAGGGCCGAGCGGCGTCGGGGGCGGGGCGGCGGATGCGGGCGCGGACCACGTGCTGCACGTCCAGCGAATCGCGGGCGACCCCGTAGATGGCGTCGCCGCGGATGACGGGCGTGGGAAACGCGTCCATCCCCCCTGGGAGCCGCACGCGGCCCTGGTACCGCCCCTCCGCGTCGAACACATCGAACGCGGCGCCCGTCTCCCCCGCGGGGAGGGCGGGGCGCACCCAGACGCCACCTTCGCCATCCGGGATCACCTGCTCGTAGGCCGGCTTGCGGGCGGGGATGCGGCCCGCGTCCACGCGCCCGCCCTGGTCCGTGAACCACTTCAGGTCCGCCACGGACTGGTCGCGCTCTGCCGCCGCCACGGGCACCGCCGCCGCCTCGCGCTCCACGATGCGCACCGTGTCGCCGCCCGGCCGCAGCTGCGCCAGGCGGGAGCGGTCGGTGATCCCCGTCCACACGAACCCCCGGGGGTCGAACTCCATCACCTGGAACGGGGTGAAGGGCACGCCCGCGGCGATGCGCCCGTTGCCCCGCCGCACCTCGAACTGCTCCCCCGGGTGCGTGGGAAGCCGGAGGGTATCCAGCGGCTGCATGGATGGGTCGAAGCGGAGCAGGGCCTGCCCCGGCTCCCCCCGGGGCGGCGCGACGGCGGCCAGCTCGTACAGCAGTCCATCCGGACCGAACCCGCCCCGCCAGGGGACGGAGTACCCCGCCACGTTGCGCGAGTGATCGTCGATGAAGGTGCCGTTCGCGTCGTACACGGTGTAGCGCCCGGCCCCCGGGTCCGCGATCCACAGGGTGCCGTCCGGCGCCCACGCCAGGCCGATAGGGTCGCGGAACTCGCCCGGCCCCTCGCCCTCGCGGCCGATGGTGCCCGTGTGCTTTCCTCGAGCGTCGAACCGCCGCAGCTCCTTCGCCTGGCGCTCCAGCACCCAGATGCGCCCGGCGGAATCCGCCTCCACCGCCGCGATCCCGCCGAAGAGCGTGGGCCCTTCGCCGTCCGCGATCCCGATCCGCAGGTCCTCCTCCACGGTCCACCCCTCGCCCTCCGCCCACATGCCCTGTGCGGGATTGCGGACGATCACCACGCCGTCGGGGCGCGTCTCCACGGTGCCCTGCCAGCGGTCCTTCTTCGCGTCACCGGAGCAGGCGGCGAGGAGAAGCGTGGTCGTGGCTGCGAGGCGAAGGGGTCGGCAGAACATGGACCGGAGGCGGAGGAGGTGCGTGGTGAGCCGGCAACGGAGAAGATATGCATCCCGGGACGGAACTGCATCCGTTTGGATGCGGACGCCCTCCCGCCGCGCGGCCCGTCATCGTATACTGGTGCCGGTTCCTGCGAATTATCGAACGTTCGTCCGTCGTCACCGGGTCTGGCCCGGGATGCGCGGACGGCTCCCGCCCGCGGTCCACCGCACGTCATCCACCGTATGCGCACCTACCTTCCCAAGCTCGCCTGGGCCGCCGTGGCCTTGCTGGGCGCCGCCTCGCTGGCCGTCATCGCCCTGCACCGGGGCGAGACCATCAGCGCGGCGTGGCTCGTCATCGCGGCCGTCTGCACCTACCTGGTGGGCTACCGGTTCTACGCCAAGTTCCTGGCCACGCGCGTCTTCGAGCTGGACGACCGCCGCGCCACGCCGGCGGAGCGGCTGGACAACCACGTGGACTTCGTCCCCACCAACCGCTACGTGCTCTTTGGGCACCACTTCGCGGCCATCGCGGGGGCCGGGCCGCTGGTCGGACCCGTGCTGGCAGCGCAGTTCGGCTACCTGCCAGGGACGCTGTGGCTCATCGTGGGCGTCGTGGTCGCGGGCGCGGTGCAGGACTTCGTGATCCTCTTCGCGTCCATGCGGCGGGACGGCAAGTCGCTGGGGCAGATGGCGCGCGAGGAGATCAATCCCACCGCGGGATTCATCGCCATGATCGCCGTGCTGTCCATCATGTGCATCCTGCTGGCAGTGCTGGCGCTGATCGTGGTGAACGCGCTGGCGCACTCGCCGTGGGGATTGTTCACCATCGCCTGCACGGTCCCCATCGCCCTGCTGATGGGGTGGTGGCTGCACCGCTTTCGCCCCGGCAAGGTGCTGGAGACGTCGCTCATCGGCGTGGTGCTGACGCTTGCCGCCGTGGTCGCCGGCGGCTGGGTGGCGGACCATCCCACGCTGGCCGCCATCTTCACGGTGGAGAAGACGACGCTCGTGTGGCTGATGGCGGGCTACGGATTCATCGCGTCCGTGCTCCCCGTGTGGGTGCTGCTGTGCCCCCGCGACTACCTGTCCACGTTCCTGAAGATCGGGACGATCCTGGCGCTGGCCCTGGGCATCCTGCTCACGCTGCCGACCATCAAGATGCCGGCGATGACGCAGTTCGTGGACGGCACGGGCCCCGTCTTCAGCGGCAAGCTCTTTCCCTTCGCGTTCATCACCGTGGCCTGCGGCGCCATCAGCGGGTTCCACGCGCTCGTCGCATCGGGCACCACGCCGAAGATGCTGATGCGGGAGGGCGACGCGCGGATGGTGGGCTACGGCGCCATGCTGATGGAGTCGTTCGTGGGGGTGATGGCGATGGTGGCGGCGGGGATCCTGGACCCGGGCGTGTACTTCGCCATCAACGCGCCGGCGGGTGTCGTCGGCGGCACGCTGGAGCAGGCGACGCGCACCATCGCCACGTGGGGCTTCGTGGTGACGCCGGAGCAGATGACGGCGCTGGCCGCCAGCGTGGGCGAGGGGTCGCTGCTGGCGCGGACGGGCGGGGCGCCGTCGCTGGCCGTGGGGATGTCGCAGATCTTCAGCGGCGTGTTCGGCGGGCGGGGGATGGCCCTGTGGTACCACTTCGCCATCATGTTCGAGGCGCTGTTCATCCTCACCACCATCGACACGGGCACGCGCGTCGGCCGCTTCATGCTGCAGGAGATCCTGGGGCACGTGTACAAGCCGCTGGGGCGCACGTCCTGGTATCCGTCCATCGTGCTGTCGAGCGGGCTGGTGGTGGCGGGGTGGGCGTACTTCCTGTACCAGGGCGTGGTGGACCCGCTGGGCGGCATCAATTCGCTGTGGCCGCTGTTCGGCATCAGCAACCAGCTGCTGGCGGCCGTGGCGCTGTGCGTGGGGACCACGGTGCTGATCAAGATGGGCAAGGCGCGCTTCGCCTGGGTGACGCTGGCGCCGCTGGCGTGGCTGGCCGCGGTGACGTTCACGGCGGGATGGCAGAAGGTGTTCTCTGCCGATCCCAAGCTGGGCTTCCTGGCGCAGGCGAACGCCATCGCGGCCAAGCTGGCGGCCGGCGAGCTCCCCGCCGGCGCGCCGACGATCGAAGCGGCGCGGCGGATGATGTTCAACGCGCGCTTGGACGCCGTGGTGGCGAGCGTGTTCATGGCCGTGGCGCTGATGGTGATCGCGGTTTCGATGCGCGAGTGGTTCCTGCTCGTCCGCAAGCGCAAGCCGGCCGTGATGCACGAGGCGCCGTTCGTCCCGAGCACGCTGGGGCTGGCCGGGGATTAGAAGAGTGCGGGAGTGCGTTAGTGCGGGAGTGCGGGAGTGGGGGAGTGCGGGAGTGCGGGAGTGGGGGAGTGCGGGGGTGGGTCGAGCGGGAGGGGGGCGGTGGATGGGATGGGATCGGGGGGGGGGCGCGGCTCCGTACCCGGCGACTGAAGTCGCGGCACCGACAACGTGATGTCGGCCTTCGCCGACGGGTCCGGCACGGGCGAGTGCCGTGAGGATGCACGGAGTCCGCGCGGGTGGATCCGTCGCGGACGGAGCCGGAGCCGGTGTGGCTGAGCTCCGTCCCCGGCGAATGAATTCGCAGCAATGACCCCGCAATGTCGACCTTCGCCGACAGGTCCGGCACGGGGGAGTGCCG
>DATING010000979.1:0-4458 GCA_035474555.1 Longimicrobium sp.
GCATGCACCAGGGCCAGGACGGGGAGCGACGCCCAGAACAGCGTTCCCCCCGCCGTCCATCGCAGCAGGAACGAGACGCCCACCAGCGGCAGGAGAAATCCAGCCGCACCCATCACGCTCGTGGGCGGGTTCCGCAACGGCGCCGGCAGGGGCAGAACCCGGTGCAGTCCGGCCCGGAAGCCACTCACGGCAACGCCCGCGGCCAGCATGGCGACCGCCAGGGGAAGGGCAGCGAGCGCCGAATCCCCTCCCCGGAGATGGACCGCGGCTGCGCCCGCCATCCAGGCCACGAGCACGGCTGCCGCGAGGGTCCGGGTGCCATGGAAAAAGATGCCCAGCCCCAGCAGGAATTCGACGGCCGCCGTCCACGGGACCAGTCCGGGAGCGAGCCCCCACGCTCGGAAGTACTCCGCGAACCGGGTGGGCTCGTTCAGCTTGGCACCCGCCAGGAAGATGAACGCAAGCCCGAGCAGCGGGCCGGCGGCCCCGGCGAAGCGCGCACGGCGGGGAGGCGCCGCCTTGTCTCCGGGCCGTTCGATGATCGTCTTCATGTCCCTGGCTTCCATTGTGGTTCTCCCTGCGGGAGCCGAATGATCTCCGGGGCTCGCGATCACCCGGAGCGTTCCGTCCGGGGCAGCCGGGCCGCCCCGGCGATCGCCTGCTCGCACGCGGCGACGATGCTGCGGGCGACGTCCGCGCCGAGGGCAGCGACGATGTCCGCGTACGCCGTCCTGAGCGGTGCTTCGAGCGCGTCGAGCGTCTCGCGTCCGCGGTCCGTCAGGCGATGCAGGACCACCCGCCGGTCGTCCTCGTGCCGTTCGCGCGTGATCCAGCCTCGTTCCTCCAGGCGGCGGGTCAGCCGCGTCACATCCGGGGCGCCCAGCAGCAGGCGCTCGGTGAGCTCCGAATGCCGCAGTCCCGCGGCTCCAGCACCCCGCAGCATCCGCAGGACGGGGTACTGGCGGGAGCTCACGCCATGGTCCGCGAGCACGGCGCCGATGAAGCTCCCGACGTCTCCGGCCGCGACGGCGAGGCCGAGCGCGACGCTCTCGCCCAGGTGTGGCTCACGCGTGAGCCCGATCCGCTGCTCGAGGATCTTTCCCATCGTCTCCACGAAAAGTTGTAGTAACAAGTAATCCTCTTCAGGCTACGCGTTGTGCTCGCCGAAGTCAACGTGGTCGACTCTCGGTCCCGGGGCGGCGGAGGAGCGCGAAGTCGCGTCGTGGCCGCTGGACTCCGCGTCGCGGATGCGCTCTATGCAGGCGCGGATGGCCGCCTTCGCATCCGGGCATGGTCACGGGTGCGTCGCGGCGGTGCCCCGGAGCACAGCGCCGCGGCGGGGCGGGGGAGCGAGGAGCGGCGGCAAAAACATGCGTGTTGCGTTGCGGCGCGATCCAGCCCTATTTTTCCCGATTGCGTGGCTGCCCGGACGCCACGCCTTCCGTGTCCGACCGCGCAGGGGCCCTTTGCCCCTCGCACCCGCCGTCCAGGCGCGCCAGGCGCCTCCCGATTCAGAAACTTTTCGTTCTCTCCCCGTGAAAAAGCCCTTCTTTTCCATCCGACGCGCGGTGTTCGGCGTCGTGCTGGCGTCGATCGCCATCGCCTGCGGCGACGCAACCGGCCCAAAGACGGAGCCCGTGGCGTCGCTGGACATCAGCGGCATTCCCGCCACGCTGTACGTGGGCGCCGCCGCCACCCTGTCCGCCACCCCGCGTGACGCGGACGGCGAGGCGCTGGCCAACCGCCCCGTCACCTGGATGTCCAGCGACACCACCATCGCGGGCGTGAGCGCGCAGGGCGTGGTCACGGGGCGAAAGGCGGGCGAGGTGGTGATCGTGGCCACCAGCGAGCAGAAGAGCGCCACCGCCACCGTGCGGGTGACGCTGGAGCCGCCCGCGACGATGGAGATCACCGGCGGGCCGGCGGAGGCGGTGGTGGCCGGGACCGTGGTGCAGCTGGCCGCGGCCGCGCGCAACGGGGCGGGCACCGTCATCCCCGGGCGCGTGATCACCTGGACCTCCGCCAACCCCCAGCTGGCGACGGTCTCGGACAGCGGCAAGGTGCAGACGCTGGGCGCGGGCGAGGTGGTGATCACGGCCGCCAACGAAGGGGTCAGCACCACCTTTACGCTGCGCATCGTGGAGCGCGTGGTGTCGGTGGAGATCGTGGGCGGGCCCGCGACGCCGGTGGTTGTGGGCGCCTCCGTCCAGTTGAACGCAGTCGCGCGCAGCGCGGCGGGGGCGGCGCTCTCCGGGCGTTCCGTGACCTGGCGCTCGGGGAACGCGGACATGGCCACCGTTTCTTCCGGCGGCACGGTGCAGGCGCTGGCCCCGGGACAGGTGGAGATCACGGCCACGGTCGAGGGTGTGAGCGCCACGCTGGTGCTGCACGTCCTGGAGCCGGTGGAGACGGTGCAGATCACCGGCGCGCCAGCGGGCCCGATGATCGCGGGGATGGGCGTGCAGCTGACGGCCGTGGCCCGCAACCGGGACGGGGCCGCGCTCCCCGGCCGTGTCATCACCTGGTCTTCGGGGAACACGGAGCTGGCCAGCGTCACGCCCACCGGCTTCGTGGAGACGCACGCCCCCGGCGAGGTGACGATCCTGGCCACCCACCAGGGGGTCAGCGCCTCCGTCACCCTGCGCATCCTGGAGCGGGTGGGGTCGGTGCAGATCACCGGCGCGCCGGCCGACCCCGTGCTGCGGGGCGCCGAGGTGCAGCTGGCGGCCGTGGTCCGGAACGCGGCGGGCGCCACCCTCCCCGGGCGCACCGTCACCTGGACCTCCAGCCCCGCCGCCGTGGCCTCCGTCTCGGCGGACGGCCTGGTGCGGGCGCTCGCCCCCGGCTTCGCCAACATCACGGCCGCGGTGGACGGCGTGACCCATGCCGTCACCGTGTTCGTGCTGGAGCCGGTGGCGGCCGTGGAGATCAGCGGCGCGCCCACGGGCCCCGTGGTGGCCGGCGGCCCCCCGGTCCAGCTCTACGTGGCGGCGCGCGGCGCGGCGGGCGAGGTGCTCACCGGCCGCGTGATCACCTGGACCTCCAGCAACCCCGACGTGGCCCCCATCTCCCCCGCCGGCTCGCTGCAGGCGCTGAGCGCGGGCGAGGCGGTGATCACGGCCACGGTGGAAGGCATCAGCGCCAGCTTTACCCTCACCGTGCTGCACCCGGTCGCCTCGGTGGCGATCGTCGGCGCGCCCGCGGGCCCGGTGCTCGCGGGGACCACGACGCAGCTGCGGGCGGTGGCGCGCAACGCGGCCGGCGACTCGCTGGGCGGACGCGCGGTGTTCTGGATGACGAGCGACTACGGGCGGGCCACCGTCTCGGCGGAGGGGCTGGTGACCGCCGTGGCCCCCGGCAACGTGCTGATCAGCGCCACGGTGGAGGGACGGAACGCCTCGTTCACCCTGGACATCCTGGAGCCGGTGAGCACCGTGACGGTCACCTCTCCGCTCACCGGGGTGTACCAGGGGCAGACCGTGCAGCTGTCCGCCGCGCTGCGCGACCGGTGGGGCGCACCGCTGACGGGCCGCGCCATCGCCTGGACCACCTCCGACGCGCTGCGGGCCACGGTAGACTCGGCCGGCAGGGTCACCGCCACGGGCGCGGGCCTGGTGACCCTCACGGCCACCAGCGAGGGCAAGACGGGCATGGTGACCCTGCAGGTCAACGCCCGCCCCACGGCAGACTGGAGCCAGGCTACCTCGTGGACCACGCACCAGGGCAACGCCCGCCACACCGGCTACGTGCCGGTGACGGCGGACCCGGTGGCGTTCGACTCGCTGTGGGCGCGCAGCCCGCTGGGCGCCACGACCCTGAACCCGGTCACGGAGGGTGACGGCCGGCTGTTCATCTCCGGGTACGCGTACTTTGGCGGGCAGACGCTGGCGGGCGTGGACGCGCGTACCGGCGCCGCCGGCTGGTCGCACTCCTTTGGCACCATCCACGGCGTGCATCCGCCCGCGTACGGCAACGGGACGGTGTACGCCACCACCAGCGGGCACGGGGACGCCAAGCTGTACGCGTTCAACGCGGCCAGCGGGGCCGTGACGTTCGCCAAGCCGTACGGCAACCAGTGGTCGCGCTACTTTGCGCCCGTGGTGGTGGGCGAGACGGTGCACATGGCGGGCGGCTCCTACGGCGGGATGTACGCCTTCAACGCCACCACCGGCACGCAGCGCTGGTTCGCCGACACCAACCAGTACGACGAGTGGACGCCGGCGGTGGACAACGGCCGCGTGTACGCGTACACCGGCAGCTACGCGCCCAAGCTGCAGGTGCACGACGCAGCCACGGGCGCGGCGCTCTTCAGCATCGCCGATCCGGGCTTCCAGTGGAACGGGTGGAGCATGAACATCTCGCCCGTGCTGGGCTCCATGAACAACGTGCTGGTTACGCAGGCGGGCCGGCTGGTCTCGTTCAACCTGCAGACCCGCACCATCGGGTGGCAGCGCGCCG
>DATING010000980.1:0-3295 GCA_035474555.1 Longimicrobium sp.
GCGCTGCCTGGGCGCCACGGCGCCGCAGGTGATCGTCGTCTACCTGCTGCAGGCCGTGGCCATGGGGCTCTTCGGCGCGGGGCTGGGGACGGCGATGGGCCTTGCCGTGCAGTGGGTGCTGCCGCGGCTGCTGGCGGCCAGCATCGTGGCCCTGATCCTCTTTCAGGCCGGCGACCTGCGGACGGGGCTGGGCTTCGCGGGGGGCGTGGCGGGGACGCTGGGCGCGCTGTGGGCCAGCGCGTGGCTGGTGACGTGGGCGGCCCGGCGCATCCAGCTGCGCGCGCTGGGTTATCCCACGCGGCAGGGGATCGCCAACCTGCACCGGCCGGGGAACCAGACGCGCGTCGTCGTCCTGGCGCTGGGCTTCGGCGTGTTCCTGCTCACCGTCGTGTACCTGATGCAGAGCAACCTGCTGCGCCCCCTGCGCGTGGACGCGGCCAGCCAGGGCAACCTGCTGCTCTTCGACGTGCAGCAGGACCAGCAGCCGGGGGTGGACAGCATCCTGTCTCGCGGCGGCACGCGCGTGCTGCAAAAGGCGCCCATCATCCCCATGCGCATCGCGGCCATCAACGGCATTCCCGCGGCGCGCCTGGCCCCCACCGCGTACGGCGGCGAGGAGCCGGACAGCGCGGGGGGCGGGGAAGACGGCACGGAGCGCGAGGGCAACGGCCCGCCGGGGGACACCGACGCGCCGGAGGGATGGGCCGTGCGGCGGGAATACCGATCCACCTACCGCGACACGCTGGTGGATTCCGAAGTCGTGCTGCGGGGGCGGATGTGGGCGCCGGGGCAGGGCGGCGCCGGGCGCGACGGGCTGGCGCAGGTGTCCATGGACATCTCCGTGGCCGAGGACCTCAAGGTGGACGTGGGCGACGTCGTCACCTGGGACGTGCAGGGCGTGCGCATCCGCACCCGCGTCACCAGCATCCGCGAGGTAGACTGGCAGCGGCTGGAGCCCAACTTCTTTGCCGTGTTCCCCAGCGAGGTGCTGAACGCCGCCCCGCAGACGTGGGTGATGCTGGCCAAGGCGCCGGACGCCGCCGCGCGCGCCGTGGCCCAGCGCGACGTGGTGCGGCGCTACAGCAACGTGGCCGTGCTGGACCTGACGGCCGTGCAGGAGGCGCTGGACGAGGTGCTGGGGCGCGTGGCGGCCGTCATCCGCTTCCTCGCCGCGTTCAGCGTGGTGACGGGTTTCGTGGTGCTGCTGGGCGCCATCCTGACGGGCCGCCTGCAGCGCATCCGCGAGAGCGTGCTGCTGCGCACGCTGGGCGCCACGCGCCGGCAGATCGCGCGCGTGCTGCTGGCGGAGTACCTGTCGCTGGGGCTGCTGGCGAGCCTCGCCGGCATCCTGCTCGCCGTAATCGGCGGCTGGGGGCTGGCAAAGTGGCTGTTCGAGGTGGATTACGCGGTGCCCCTGCTGCCGCTGGTGTGGCTGGCGCTGGGCGTGACCGCCATCTCCGCCACCGTGGGCCTGCTCGCCAGCCGCGAGGTGTTTCGCCACACGCCGCTGGAGGCGCTGCGGGAGGAGTGACGCACGGAGAGTGACGCGCGATGGCGGCAGAGGAAAGCGCCGCACGCATCCTGGACGGAAGGCCCCCGCGCGATCTCTCGCCTGGGGGCTTTCTGCTGTCCAGATCCAGCCGAAAACACGTTCCCACGGTGGCGCAAAAGGGTGAAATAGTGGCCTGTTGCGTATCTTTGGGGTTTCTGTTAAACTGGACGCGGTCGGGATGGAGGATGGTTTGGGCCGGGAGGAAAGGAGGAGCCGCATGAAGACAGGAACCGGGATCTACACGTCGTCCGAGGCCGCGGCGCTGCTGCACGAGCGTCCGGAAACGGTGCGGCGCTGGGCATATGGCTACCGGCGCACCCGGATGGGCGGGCGCACCTCGCATCCGCCGCTCATCCACACCGAGCTGCCCAGGATCGAGGGGCAGGACGCCCTCACGTTCGTGGAGCTCATCGAGCTGCTGTACATCCGCGCGTTCGAGCGGGCGGGCGTCTCCTGGAAGCTCATCCGCGACGCGGCCGGCGTGGCGGCGCGCATGTTCTCCACCAATCATCCGTTCGCGCTGCGGCAGGTGTACGTCGATCCGCGCAGCGTCTACGGCTCCGTCCGCGAAGAAGATGGCTCGGAGTCGCTGGTGGAGCTGGTGGGGCACGGGCAGCACGCCATGCCGCAGCTGGTAAAGCCGTTCCTGGAGCAGATCGACTTTGGCGCCAACGACGTGGCGCGGCGCTGGTGGCCCATGGGCCGGGACGGCGGCGTGGTCGTTGACCCGCTCATCGCGTTCGGGCTGCCGGTGGTGGCGGCGGTGGGCATGCGGGTGCATTCCCTGGCCAGCGCCTACGATGCCGAGGTGCCGGCGTACGGCACGGACGGCGCCGTGGAACGCGTTGCCTGGACGTACGACATCGACCCCGACCACGTCCGAACCGCACTCCAGTTTCGCGAATGGCTGCGAAAGGCGGCGTAACGTTCTTCTTCGATGAGAACATGCCCAGGCGACTCGCCGACGCGTTCAACGACGACTTCGGCGAGAGCGCCACGCATCTGTATCATCACTTCGGGCGCGATGGGGTCCTGGACCCGGACGTGCTGCGCTTCGTGGGGGAGCAGGGCTGGTTCCTGGTGAGCCGCGACCGCAAGATCATGCGCCGCCCGCACGAGCGCTGCGTGATCGAGGAGATGGGGATCGGCGCGTTCTTTCTCAAGGACAGCCTGAACGACTTCTGCTCCATCGTGCGCGCGCTGACGCACAACTGGCCCGAGATGAAGCGGTACGCCCGCACCCGCGAGCGCCCCTTCGCCCTCCTGCTGCGCGAGCGCGGCATCGTCCGGCTGGGGAATCGCCACATCCGGTAGCGGCGCGGGTCCCTCCACCTCGGACGTTTCACACCCGACCTTCCGCGGCCAGCGGACCGTGCGGTCCCCCCTCCTCGCGTTGCGTCCCTCGAGCCGGCACCCTCCTCACCCGCGAATTCGAGGGAAGCCGGACATCTAACGGTTGTCCAGGAATCTCCCTACCACGTGAGGAGTTGTGATGGCCGCCCTCAAGGACAAGCTGCTCGAGCACCTCACTACCTATGTGATCGCCGGTCTCATCGCCCTGCTCACCGTCTTCTCGGACCGGATCGTGGGCGACATCAAGATCGCCATCAACCGCGCTGACCTGCGTGCCTCCCAATACGACGAGGTCGCCGCCGCCTTGTCGAGCCACGTGTTCGCCGTGGAGAATGTCTCGGAGTACTACGAGAGAGGTTGGACGACGAAAGAGTCCGTGACGTCTCTAGC
>DATING010000981.1:0-2538 GCA_035474555.1 Longimicrobium sp.
CAGCTGTCGTCCAGGGGCGCGGCGGGGTCCGGCAGCACGGCGCGCGCGGCGTCCGTGGCCAGCGCCAGCGCGCCGATGCGCGTCTCCGGCGCGTCCGCGGCCTGCCGCAGCACGCCCTCGATCTGCGACAGCAGCTCGCGCATCCGCGCCGCGTCGAACAGGTCGGCGGCGTACACGAGGTGGACGTGGATCCCCTCGCCGTCCTCCTGCACGTACAGCGTCAGGTCGAACTTGCTGGTGATCTCCGGCGTGGAATCCGCGCCCGCCACCTCCAGCCCGGGGATGGACAGCTCGCCGCCCTGGAAGTTCAGCAGGTTGAGCAGCACCTGGAACACCGGCGCGTGCGCCAGGCTGCGCTCCGGGCGCAGCTCCTCCAGCAGCCGCTCGAAGGGCAGGTCCTGGTGTGCGTAGGCAGCCAGCGTGGCCTCGCGCACGCGGCCCAGCAGCTCGCGGAAGGTCGGATCGCCCGACAGGTCCGTGCGCAGGGCCAGCGAGTTCAGGAACAGGCCGATCATCCGGTCCGTCTCCGCCCGCGTCCGCCCCGCGATCGGGGTGCCCACGACGACGTCCTCCTGCCCCGACAGGCGCCCCAGCACCACGTCGAGCGCGGCGAGCAGCACCATGAACAGCGTGCCGCCCTCGCGCCGGGCCAGCGCGTGCACGCCCTCCGCGACCGACGCGGGGATCGTCCGCTGCTCCACGGCGCCGCGGTGTGTCTCCAGCGGCGGGCGCGGGCGGTCCGTCGGCAGCTCCAGGAGCGCGGGCGCGCCGTCCAGCGTGCGCCGCCAGAACTCGGTCTGCCGCTCCAGCGCCGCGCCGGCCAGGTGCGTGCGCTGCCACGCCGCGTAGTCCGCGTACTGGAGCGCCGGCGCGGGCAGCGGCGAGGGCTCGCCCGCCGCGAACGCGCCGTAGAGCGCCGCCAGTTCCTCCACCAGCACGCCGAGCGACCATCCATCGCCCACGACGTGGTGGATGTTCATCAGCAGCAGGTGCTGATCATCCGCCAGCCGCACCAGCTCCGCGCGGAACAGCGGCCCCCGCGCCACGTCGAAGCGGTGCGCGGCCGACGCGGCCACGAGACGATCCGCCTCCGCCGTCCGCGCATCCTCGGCGAGATCACGCAGGTCGCTGATCGGCAGATCGAACTCCGCCGGTGCGTCCGCGATGCGCTGCACGGGCACGCCGTCCACGGCCGGGACGCTCGTGCGCAGGGGCTCGTGGCGGCGCACCAGCTCCGCCAGCGTGCGGCGGAGCGCATCCGCATCCAGCGATCCCGTCAGGCGATAGGCCATGGGGATGGCGTAGACCGGGCTTCCCGGATCGAGCGCATCCACGAACCACAGCCGCTCCTGCGCGAACGAGACGGGCAGGTCGCCCCCGCGTTCGATTGCGACGATCGGCGCCTCGTCCGCCGTGCCGCCCGCGCCGCGCAGGCGGTCGATCTCCGCCGCCAGCTCGGCCAGGACCGGCCGCTCGAACAGGGTGCGAAGCGGCAGCTCCACGCCCAGGTCGCGCCGCACGCGAGAAGCCACGCGCGTGGCCAGCAGCGAGTGCCCGCCCACGTCGAAGAACCCGTCCTGCGCACCGACGCGCTCCAGCCGCAGCGTCTCCGCCCAGATCCCCGCCAGCACTTCTTCCGTGGGCGTGCGGGGCGCCACGTACGCCTCGGCGTCCGCCGCGAACGTGGGCGCCGGCAGCGACTTGCGGTCCAGCTTGCCGTTGGGCGTCAGCGGCAGCTTGTCCAGGAACAGGAACGCGGCGGGCGCCATGTACTCCGGCAGCGTGCGGCGCACCGCCGCGCGCAGCGTGTCCTCCGCGCCGCCGACCACGTAGGCCACCAGCCGCTTTTCGCCCGCGTCCTCGCGCGCCACCACCACGCAGTCGGTGGCGCCGGCGCCGCGCAGCACGGACTCGATCTCGCCCAGCTCCACGCGGTGGCCGCGGATCTTCACCTGCTCGTCCAGGCGCCCCATGTACTGGAGCGTGCCGTCCGCGTTCCAGCGGATCTTGTCGCCGCTTCGGTACAGCCGCGCGCCCGGCACGCCGCCGATGTGGTCCGGCACGTAGCGGTCGGCCGTGAGCGACGGGCGGCCCAGGTAGCCGCGCGTGACGCCCTTGCCGCCCAGGTACAGCTCGCCCCAGACCCCGACCGGCACCGGCTCGAGCGCCGCGTCCAGCACGTACGCCTGCGAATTCGACAGGATGCGGCCGATGGTCACGGGCCCGCCCGGCTGCCGCAGCGCGAAGGTGGAGAACGTGGTGTCTTCCGACGGCCCGTACATGTCGTACACGCGCTCCACGCCGGCCGCGTACAGCTCGTCCACCAGCTCCGCCTTGAGCGGCTCACCGCCGAGGTTCACCGTGCGCACGGAGGCCGGGATGCCGCCCGTCTTCACCAGCGCGGCGGCGGCGGAGGGGACGGTATCCAGCAGCAGCACGTCGTTCGCGGCGGGCGCGGTGGGCAGCGCCAGCGCGTTCTCCACGATGATGATGCGCCCGCCGCGCGCCAGCGGCGTGAACAGCTCGAACACCGACATG
>DATING010000982.1:0-1557 GCA_035474555.1 Longimicrobium sp.
AAGATGTGGCCGCCGGGGATGGCGAACGCGTTCACCTCGGGCGAATCCACCAGGTAGAACGTGTATTGGCGCTGCGTGGAATCCGCCCGCTCGGCGAGCTGCTTTCCGAAGCGGTTGAGCGTGGCGACGGCGGCCGGGTCCGTGATGAGCGTGACCTCGTTACGGATCTCGGCGGCGTACGTGGCGCCCAGCTCGGCCTCTTCCTGCGGGCTCGTTCCGCCGCACGCGGCCAGCGCCGGCGCCAGGAGCAGGGCGGCGCGGACGAGGCGGCGGGGGCCCGGTCTGCGGGCGCGTTCCGTCATCTGGGCTTTTCTCGTGATGCGATGGCGTGGTTCCCACGGGACGATGCACCGATTTCACCTTCACGATGCGCGCCAGCGGACGGACGAGGGGCGGCAGAGCGAATGAATTCGCCGCAACAAACACACGAAGTCCGCCTGCGCGGACTGGCAGCCTCCTGCCCCGTGGCGACCCGCCGCACCGGGCCGGGACCGCCGTTTCGGTGCCTGCCCGCGTGCACTCACCTCGCGGGGGCACGAGCTGTCGGCGAAGGCCGACATCACGGGTTCATTGCCGCGAATTCATTCGCCGGGGCTGGAGGCACGCCTCACGGGCAGTTCCATCCCGCGATGCGATCCCGTCCCGGTGGGGCACGTCTCGGCAGAGCGAATGAATTCGCCGCAACAAACACACGAAGTCCGCCTGCGCGGACTGCCATTCCCCAGGCAGCTCGCGGAGTCTCGTACACGTCATCCGCCGATCGAAAAAGGGCGGAGACTCACGCGAGTCCCCGCCCTTCTCCATCCGCCGATCCCGCATCGCCGTCCATCCGATGCGACGCGGCCACCTGCCACGGTCGAGCAGATTCCTCGCTCGTTCCTCGTTCGGAATGACAGCTTGACGCTGGACGTCAGGATATCGGGACGTTCCGGATCATCCATCCACCATCCGCAGTCCCACCACGCCGGCGAGGATCAGCCCGAGGAACAGCAGCCGCGCCGCCGTCGCCGGCTCACCGAAGCGCAGCATCCCCGCGAGCGCCACGCCCAGCGCGCCGATCCCCACCCACACGGCGTACGCGGTGCCGGCCGGCAGTGTCTGCATGGCCCGCGACAGCAGCACGAAGCTGATCACCGCCGCCGCGACGGCCAGCACGCCGGGGCCCAGGCGGGTGAAGCCGGCGCTCTCCTTGAGCGCGACGGCCCACACGATCTCCAGCAGCCCGGCGGCCAGCAGCAGCAACCACGCCATCCATCCCTCCCGCGTCAGGCGTTGACGCCGCCGTCCACCGCGAGCGATGCGCCGGTGATGAAGCGCCCGCCGGGGCCGGCCAGGTGCAGCACGGTGGCCGCGATCTCGTCCGCCGTGCCGTAGCGGCCCAGCGCCGTGGCCACGCGCTGGAACTCGGCGCCGGGGCCGTCCGCGGGGTTCATGTCCGTGTCGATGGGGCCGGGATGCACCACGTTGGCCGTGATTCCGCGCGGCCCCAGGTCGCGCGCCAGCCCGCGAGCCATGCCGTTGAGCGCGGCCTTGCTGGTGGAATACAGCGTCATCCCC
>DATING010000983.1:0-4758 GCA_035474555.1 Longimicrobium sp.
CCGGGACGGGGATGGCGGACGGGGCGCGGGAGGGCGGGGACGAGGCGGAACGGGCGAAGGCGGGCGGTGGAGAGCCGGTGCCGCCCGACGTGGGCGCGCCCGCGCCCGCCGTCGAGCCGCCGGCGGATGCGGATGTAGATGCGGCGCGGGTGCCGGCATCCGCCGCCGCGGCCCTCCCCAGGACGGCGGGTGCGCTGGACCCGCCCCCGCCGCGATCCGGCGCGCCCCCGCCCCCGGATGCATCCGCCGCCGGGCCGCCGGACACCCCGGCCGCACCCGGGACCGCGCCCCCTCCTCCGCCTCCCGCCGCGCACGCGGATGCCGCGCCGTCCGGCGCGCCGGCCCCTTCGGCCTCCACTCCTGCGCCGGCATCCGCCCCTCCGGCGTCACCCCCGGCTTCCATCCCTGCGCCGTCGCCCGTCTCTCCGGCCTCGCCCCCGGCTCCTGTTCCGCCCTCGTCATCCGCCCCAGGCCCATCGTCCCCCTTGCCGTCGTCCGTGCCGCCCGGACCGTGGCGGGCGGCGCGGCGGGACCGCGGGCTGCTTGCGCGGCTGGCGGTGCCGGCGGGGCTCGTGGGGCTGCTGCTCGGCACGCTGCTGGCGCTTCCCACGGCCCGGCCGGGGGGGGCGCCGGAGCCTGTCCCGGCCCCGGGGTACGACCCGCGGCGCATCGCCGTCCTGTACTTCGACGACAACTCGGACGGGGGCGAGCTGGGATGGATCGCCAACGGGCTCACGGAAATGCTCATCCACACGCTGAGCCAGGTGGGTGCGCTGGACGTCATCTCCCGCAACGGGGTCAAGCCGTACCGCGACGACCCCGTGCTCTTCGACAGCATGGTGGCGGACCTGCGGGTGGGGAGCGTGGTGGAGGGGAGCGTGCAGCGGTCGGGAGACAGCGTGCGGGTGACGGTGCAGCTCATCGACGCCAACACCAACTCGCACCTGGAAAGCCACACGGTGGCCGCCCCGCTGGCCGGGGTCTTTGCCCTGGAAGACACGCTGGCGGCGCGGGTGTCGGAGCTGCTGCGGCGGCGGCTGGGGCACGAGATCCAGCTGCGCCAGACGCGGGCGGAGACGGGGAGCGAGGAAGCGTGGCGGTGGACCTGGCAGGCGGAGCAGGCACGCGACGAGGCGTTGCGGCTGGCCGGGACGGGCGAGCCGCTGGACGCCGCTTCCGCCGGGCGGCGGCTGCTGCAGGCGGACTCCCTGCTGGCGCGCGCGGAGGCGGCGGACCCGCGCTGGACGCGCCCCGTGGTGCTGCGGGGGTGGGTGGCGTACCGGCGCGCCCTGCTCCCCGGCGCCCGCGCCGCGCCGCTGCTGGGGAGCGTGCGCCGGCAGGCGGACCGCGTGCTGGCGCGCGAGCCGGCCAACGCCGCGGCGCTGGAGCTGCGCGGCACCCTGCTGCTGCGGCAGGGGGCGGAGCCGTCACAGGGCGAAGGGCAGGACGCGCGGCTGCAGGCGGCGGAGCGCGACCTGCGCGCCGCCGTGGCGGCGGACCCGTCGCTGGCCACCGCCTGGCGAACGCTCAGCCTGGTGCTGCGGTACCGCGGCAGCGTGGCCGAGTCGGACATGGCCGCGCGCCGCGCACTGGCCGAGGACGCGTACCTGGACGACGCGGACGACATCCTGCACCGGCTGGCCATCAGCGCCCTGCTGCTCAAGGACTACGCGGGGGCACGCGCGCTGTGCGACCAGCTGCACCGCGCGCCCCCGGGCAACCGGCAGTTCCTGGAGTGCCGCCTGACCCTGCTGCGCGACGATCCCGCCGCGCGGCCCGACCCCGCGGAGGCGCTCCGCCTGGCGGCGGAGCTGGACCGCGTGGACCCTGCCGCACGCGGCGTGCGCGAGGGCCGCGCCTACAGCCCCGTCTTTCGCCTGGCCGTGGCCGCCGCCGTGCTGGCGCGCGCCGGACAGGCGGACGGGGCCCGGTCCCTGCTGGCCCGGGCCCGCGCCGCCGCCGGGGCGGACCCCGAGCTGCACCTGTCGCTGGGCTACGACGAGGCGGTCGTGCTGCTGCTGCTGGGGGAGCGCGGGGCCGCGCGGGAGCGGCTGGACCAGGTGCTGGCCCGCCGTCCCGCCCTGCGCCCCTTCGCCAGCCGCGACCCCCTGCTGCGCGAGCTCTTTACGCCGGCACGGTGATGAACCGGCTCATGGAGTGGTGCGTCACCTTCTTCTGTCCCGGGCTCCAGCAGAGCACGTGCAGGTCGCGCAGGGCCTGCGCCAGCGTGGGTCCCTCGGCGCCCAGACCGCTGTCTTCCACCGGGACGAAGTCGCTGCGGGGCAGGTGGGCCATGGCAAAGGGGATCTCCATCTCCTCCTCCCCGTCGTCCGCGGACACCTTTACGCCCGGGGCGGGCGGGTCGGGGTTGGTGAAGCCGGGCACGTACCCGTAGAACACCTGGGAGAGGGTCTCAAGCACCCTGGCCGCCGCCCACTGGTACTTGGAGGCGTAGTACGGAAAGAGGAACTTCTCCACCGCCGCCTCGCTCCAGAACACGGCGTCGAACTGCGCCAGGGAGGTGGAGGCCAGGTGCACCATCCGGCCGTCCGGCATCTCCACGGTGATCTCCACGTCCTGCACCCGCGGGCGCCTGGGCTGCACGGCGGCCGTGCTGCACGGGATCACCACCTCGCCGGAGTCCGGATCCGGCGCCGTGGGACGCACGGAGATGGAGTAGTCGGTGGCTCCCGGGTTCATGGTGAGCACCACGAACTCCGGGTCTCCCCCCGCCTGGCGCAGGCTGGCGGCGTACTCCGTCGCCTCGCGCATGCCGATCGAATCCACCATCAGCAACGTGTCCGTCATCGGATCCTCCATCCCCGGGATGTCGGCGGAATCCCCCGCCGGGGCATGCGGCACACGCCGCTCCTGTCCCGGGTAATCTGTTCCCCATCCCTCAACCTCGTTTCCCCCTCCCGTCAACCGGCTGTGCCGCAACGGGTTGTGTGTCCGGAAAGACGGCGGGGCGAACCGTGTGTTTTCGGCGGACGGGACCCGTTCGCCTCCGCCGGCGCCCCCGCGCACCCGTGCTCGCGCCCGTCCCCCGGAAGGTTTGCGCTCGCCCGTTCTCCGGTGCATCTTCCCGCCGTCCGGACCCTGACCCGACCACGCACGACCGCACAACCATCATGACGGATACGAGCACCTCCGGCTTTCGCACCGAGCGCGACTCGCTGGGCGAGATGCAGGTTCCCGCCGCCGCGCTGTACGGGCCGCAGACGCAGCGCGCCGTGGAGAACTTTCCCATCAGCGGCATCCGCTTTCCCCGCCGCTTCATCCACGCCCTGGGCACCATCAAGAAGGCCGCCGCGCAGGCCAACGTGGAGATGGGGCTGCTGGACGCGGACATCGGCGACGCCATCGCCCGCGCGGCCGACGAGGTGATCGCGGGGACGCTGGACGGCGAGTTCGTGCTGGACATCTTCCAGACGGGGAGCGGCACCTCGAGCAACATGAACGCCAACGAGGTGATCGCTACCCGCGCCACGCAGCTGCTGGGGCGCAAGGTGCACCCCAACGACCATGTCAACATGGGGCAGAGCTCCAACGACGTGATCCCCACGGCCATGCACGTGTCCGCGCGCATCGCCATCCACCACGACCTGGTCCCCGCGCTGGACCGGCTGCGCGATGCGCTGCAGGCCAAGGCCATCGAGTTCGACGACGTGGTCAAGAGCGGCCGCACGCACCTGATGGATGCCACGCCCGTGCGCCTGGGGCAGGAGTTCGCGGGCTACGCGTCGCAGCTGGAGCACGGCGTCCGGCGGCTGGGCAACGCCTCGGCTGAGCTGGCGGAGCTGGCCCTGGGCGGCACGGCCGTGGGCACGGGCACCAACGCCGTGCCCGGCTTTCCCGCGCTGGCCATCCGCAAGATCAGCGAGGGCACGGGGCTGGACTTCGTGGAGGCGGAGAACCACTTCGAGGCCCAGGGCGCCAAGGACGCCTACGTCTCGGCGTCCGGCTCGCTGAACACGCTGGCGGTGTCGCTGCTCAAGATCGCCAACGACATCCGCTGGCTGGCGAGCGGGCCCACGTCGGGGCTGGCGGAGATCACGCTGCCGGCCATCCAGCCGGGCTCCAGCATCATGCCGGGCAAGGTGAACCCGGTGATGAGCGAGGCCATGATGATGCTGTGCGCGCAGGTGATGGGGAACCACGTGGCGGTCACCGTGGGCGGGCAGCACGGCAACTTCGAGCTGAACGTGATGATGCCGGTGATGGCGCACAACTTCCTGCAGTCGGTGTCGATCCTCGCCAACGGCTGCGACGCGTTCCGCACCAACGCGGTGGAGGGCATCGGCGCCAACCGCGAGCGCTGCCGCGAGCTGCTGGAAAAGAACCCGTCCATCGCAACGGCGCTCAACGCGTACATCGGCTACGACGAGGCGGCGGCGGTGGCCAAGGAGTCGGCCAAGAACTACGAGTCGGTGCGCACGGTGGTCAAGCGCCGCGGCCTGCTGAGCGACGAGCAGCTGGACAGCGTGCTGAACGTGCGCGAGATGACGGAGCCCGGCATCCCCGGCGGCGGCGTGGTGGGCGGCGGCGGGGGCTGATCGCCTAGACGGGGTTCCTGCGCAGCGGAAGGGCGGTCCCGTGTGGGGCCGCCCTTTTGATATGTGTGCCCGGCATGGGCTGGAGCTTGGAGGTGCAAGTCCTCTGGGGAGTTGGTCGTAGCGACCCGAGCAAATGGCAAGGTGCTGAGCCGCGAGGACAGTGCTGAAAGAAGCCGCTAGCGAGACCCGCGCGCCGACGGAC
>DATING010000984.1:0-1767 GCA_035474555.1 Longimicrobium sp.
GGGATGGGGGCGCCCGCGCGCCGACAGCGCGGTCGCCGTCGCCGCGCGCTGGGCGGGGCCGGAGCTGACCCAGATTTCGCTGCGGCACGGGGTGGACCGCATCGAGGCGATGGGGAGCGGCGCCGTGATCATTGGCGGCGACGGGCGCGACCTGCACTTCAGCGGCGTGCGGCTGGGGGCGGACAGCGCGCGGTTCGCGCACCGCTACACGCAGCCCGCCGCGTCGCAGGGCGAGACGCGCAGCCACGGCTTCTTCTACCGGCCCGACGCGGCGGACGCGGGCGTGCTGGGGCTCCCCGTCCGCGGGGGCGACCGTCCGGGATACGAGCACCTGCGCGTGGGCTCGGCCAGCATCCTGTTCCTGCGCAACCAGGACTTCCGGCTCACGGAGCTGGGCGCCCTGGCCGCGGGCGATCCCACGGGCGACGACGGATGCCGGGCCAGCTGCGTGGACTGGTATGGCAACGCGCGGCCGCTCTTTCTGCGTGGGCGGGTGTTCGCGCTGATGGGCTACGACCTGGTGGAGGGCAGGGAAGCCGACGGCCGCATCCGCGAGCTGCGCCGCGTGACCTTTGCGCCGCGGCCGCTGACGGCGGACCTGGCGGGGAACTGGGCGTTCACGGAGACCATCGGCGAGCGCGGCAGCGCGTACTTCTGCGCCAACGCGGGCACCATGAACTTCCGTCCGGAGGGCAGCCGCCTGCACATGAGCTACCGCCAGACCACCGACTGCGTGATGGGGGGCGACTCTGCCCACGCGGAGTCGGGGGGCACCGGCACGGGCACCATCGGCTTCGGCAGCATCAGCCTGGCGGTGGACAACTGCGAGTACAACGGGGAGCTGACGACCGCCGACGAGGTGGCGGGCACGGTCTGGTGCCGCATCACGCGCCCGGACGGCACGGCTTTCGGTACCTACGGCCGCTGGCAGGCGCGGCGGGTGAGCAGCGCGCAGCCGAACGCGGGATCGTAGGGGAGGCATTGATTCGGATCAGGAACGACGAGAGCCCCGGCGCATCCCGCCGGGGCTCTTTGTTTCTATCGCGGTGATGCGGTGTGACGGGAGCGAATGAATTCGCGGCTACAACTTCACACTGTCGGCCTCCGCCGACACCACGGCCGGAGTCTTCACGGCGCGGAATCGGGTGAGCGGGTGGGGGCCGTCGCCGCGGGGCTGCGCGTGGTGATCAGTCCTCGCGCGTCAGGGTCACGTCCATCCAGGGGACCCACGTCGTTCCATCGGCCGATTGCTCCCACAGGCCTGTGATGGTGCCGCCGTCGTGGCTGAACGAGCCGGTGAAGCGCTCGGCCGCGCCCTGAAAGGTCCAGGTGCCGTCGCGCAGGGTCGCCTGGTGCGTGCCGGTGTTTCCCTGGCTGTCGAACGAGCGCATGGGATACGTGTCTGCCGCCGCGTCATAGCCAATGACCTCGAGCGCCGTCAGCTCCACGTCGCCCATGTTCGCATGGACGTGGTGCAGGAGAAAGAACCCGCCCGCCATCCACTCGTAGCGATCGGTCGCGGTGAACGGGGTCGCGGGCCCGTGCTCGCTCGCCCGAATGGTCCCCTCCGTCCGCCACGTCCCCACGAACGCATCCAGCCGCCGGTGCGCATCGCCCGGTGCGGCCGGCTGCGCGGTGCTGCTCTCCGTCATCCCCTCCACCCTCCGTCTGGATCCGCGGTCACGGAAAAGCTGCGATTCGAGGACTCCGCCCACCGCGTGGCACTCGCCCGGTGCAGGGAGTCCACGCAGGTGGACTTCGTGTGCT